>JBMFSZ010000031.1:0-16227 GCA_049967315.1 Desulfomonilaceae bacterium | reverse complement strand
GGACGAGTTACGCACTGGTGAAATCGTTGCTTCCTCGTGGAAATAACTCCCATCCTTTCTTTTGTTGACCAACCTACCCGACCAGGTATCTCCTGATTTTATGGTGTCCCACAGGTCCTTGTAAAAGGCTGGGTCGTGTACACCGCTTTTCATCACTCTGGGATTCTTCCCAATCAGCTCTTCGGAGGTGTAGCCGGTTATTTTCTCTGAAACTGGATTGGCATACTGGATGATTCCTTCAGAGTCAGTAATGATAACAGTTTCCATTGCTTGCTCAATGGCTGTTGCCAAACGCTTCTGTACTTCCCGGGCTTTGATTGTTTTCGAAATGTCACGAACGGACGTAAGCCGGGCGTTAATCCCTCGATAGGGTATTAATTTGGTCTTTAGCTGAACGGGAATCTCTCGGCCATTCTTAGTGAGAAATATCGACTCATAGGTTTCTTCCTCACCTGAACGTTTCGGGGAAATAGTTGCTTCAAGAAGATCGGGGGTGATGAGATGGCTAATGTCAAGTCCTTTAATCTCGTCGAGTCCATACCCCAGGGTATTACAAAAAGTGCTATTAGCGTCCAGGATGATGTTGTCACTGGTTATTACGACACCCTCAAAACTCCTGTCAGCAAGTATGCGGAAACGTTCTTCGCTTTCCCTCAAGGCCTGTTCAGTCAATTTGCGTCTTGTGATGTCGCGGGCTACTGCGTAGATTGCTCTGCCCTTAGGATGAGAGCGCCATTCTATCCAGCGATAAGAACCATCCTTGCAGAGGTATCGGTTTTCGAAACCCACGACCGATTCTTGTGCTTTTAATGCCGAGATCGCTCCCTCGGTTTTTTCGATGTCATCGGGGTGCACAAAGTCGAGAAATCTCCTGCCTTCCAGTTCAGCGAGATCGTACCCCAGCGTTTCCTGCCATTGAGGATTGAGGCGCCTAAAATATCCATCCGTGTCAGCGATGCACAGAAGGTCGAGGCTTTCCGTGAAGTATCGTTCGAGTTCTTCGGTCTTCTCTTTAAGTGTTTTTTCCGCGTAAAGTCTTTCTTTGATCTGTTCTTGCAGATGCTGGTTCAGGTGAACAAGATCAGCTGTCCTGGACTCCACGACCAGTTCCAGACGGTCTTTTTCTCTAATCAGATCTTCTTCCTGGATGCGATTCTCAAGAATTATCCCCAGCATTTTAACAGCGTTCCTAATCAACGCCATGACATCTTCACTAATTGAATTCCATTGTCCTCGGATTTCTATAATTCCGAACTGTCTACGTGAAGTGGCAATGCTGACCGAGAGTCCGGAAGCGCTTCCATCCTCGGCATATGAGAATTCTACTCCGTGGAATATGTTCGAAAGCGCTTCGGTGAAAAGTTGGATAATCCTTTCACGATTTTTAACCTGGGTCAGGCTGAACATTAACAAAAAAAGATCATTCCCGAGGTGGGTCGTCTTGATCAAATCTCTTTCCTGCCAGGAAGAAATTGAGGAGCGTTTTCTGCCAGCCACTTGTCCGGATCGACATAATGTGGGTTTTCGACAATCACCCCTCCGTTAATGGAGAACGAATGCGTTCGGAGCACGTCCATTAGGATTTTGCCAGTGATCTTGTTAATATTGTACAGGCAGATGCTTATCCAGGGCTTTCCGGGAATGAAATAATTCAATCTGGATTCGTAAGCCATTAGATGCTCTACGCCAGGAATAGCTTGAAGCGCCCAGACCATTTCGGCTGTGGCCCTAATGTTTCTTGGCCCTTGTTTTTGGCTCTCGAGAAAAAACGAATTGAGGCTATTGTCCATCGCTTGTGGGGAAAATGTTCCTTCTGGGTAATAGAATTCTTTTGCCGAGGATATTCGAAAGAGATTAGGGTCGTGAAGATGGTGGGAGCATTGAGGGAACCTTAAACAGTACTGCTCATGAAAATTTTCCGCGCTCCTCTCGACAGGACAATAAAGTTGCAGATCCCCATCGCATCCACCCCGGTTCAGGAAACCCATAATGATATCGTCCCGTTCTTCTTCTGTTTCGTACAGGCCACAGATGTGAACCCCCCAATTCGCTGTCCAATCCCCGAACCCCAGATTGACTGGTGGTTGGTCGGAGGTTTTTATGTGCACGTTGGTCCTCCTGATCTTTAGCCTAAAAGAGGAACATCTTGGTTCAGGACACGAGATCCATTCTTGCCTAGTCTGGGAAAATACCTAAGCTTTACGCGCAATCTTACGAAATTTTTATGAACAAATATATTAACATTTCGAGGATCTAATTCCACAAAAAAACACTATTACCCAAATAAATCTCCTTTTTTATTAAGGACTATGAGCATGTGGTAAAATTTAAAGTTAACTTTGCGATCTTCGATGGCAGCGATAATCATAAAAGGTCGTGTAAAATGCAAAGATGTTAATCAGATTTCATCTAGAATTGCCGTTTTCCGGGCCCTGAACTCCTTCTCGTCAATCAAACCTTTGTCTTTAAGATTCTTTAAATTCCTGAGTCTCAATTCAAAATTCTGACAGTATTGGTCACGAGTAGTTTTGAATGGGGAACTGGAAGCATCAGTGTCCGTGGTCGTAACTTGGGGGTGGTTTTTTAAAGAACTTTTGCCCTGCAAGTTTTTCAAGGATAGCGCCGAGGAGCATTTCCGTGAAACCGTAAGCGCCAAAGCTACGCCCCACCTGGGAAGTTTCTTTCTCCGATATTGCTGAACCGCACGTTTCGCCGACTCGGTACGAGGCACAAGATCGGATGGTCCTTCAGAACGCTGCGTCGTTTCGTTCCACCGGTCGAGAAACCCTTTATATGCTCTATTCTGCGTTAAGAGACCTCCCGTGGGCAGCGTTTCGCTTTGTGGCAACGATTTGGTGTTTCTTGAGTAGGCCAACCTGTACGCGATTCGCGCTCCCAAGGGCCAGAGAATTACAATTGCCAAACCATAGGTCACCACCCCCAGAGCTATGTTTAAAAAAAGCATTATTGCGGCCCAAGTTACGGTAACGTAGAACATTCCTATTGGCCCAAGTAGCAAAGCCAGCAGAAATGCGGTTCGAGGGTTTTTCACTCGTCCGTGACCTTCGTCCTGATAAAAGGTGGGCATCAAATATTCCTCCTGACAAATTTTCAACAGACTTCTTCTCTTGGAAAGTTATAATTCTAATTTATGTAAAGGTTTACCAAATTCTGATTATTCACAGATTAAACTTTTCAGGAAAACCCCAGGAACCCAAATAGGGCTCTGATCTGACAAATCTTTTTGACGATGATTTAATAAATGCTCAATCTGTTGTTGATCTGACTTTGCTTTAAGTTACAAAAGTAATGAACCCCTCAGTTTTGAACATAACCAGAAACGTGTTAAACTTGACATCAATGGCGCCTGAAGGACGTTTGAGTAAATGCCGGGGCATATGTTAGTACAGAAAAGAGAAATTAGTTTGCTCTTCACAAATGTGTAGAACAAAGACTTCCGTTGGTCTTAAGGCATTCCTCAATTCTGCAAGGGTTTTGGCAAGATGAGCGATACCCTCATAGATAGAAATCAGTTGACCGATGAAGAGTGGGAATCTATATGCCGTAAATGTGGTAGGTGTTGTTATGAAAAGATAGACATTGGTGGTGGTCGTATAATTTACACCAAGGAGCCCTGCGTGTATCTGGACACCGTTACCAGAATGTGCAAGATTTATGACAGGCGTCACGAGATCGAGCCTGATTGCATCAAATTAAATGAGGATTTCATTCGAACAATCGACTGGATGCCTCCGGGATGCGCATACGTTCAGTACATAAATCAAAAGGACACATTGCGGTCAGTGAGATCTGTCGAAAAATCCAAACGAAAGAAACGTACTAAGACAAGGAGAATTTGATGGCTGTAAAAACGATAAATGTCAACAAGGACATCCTGGGAGTTAACGAAGCGCTGGCATTAAGTCTAAGGAAAATGTTTGAACAGAATAATACTTTTGTAATCAACTTGATGGCCTCACCGGGGGCTGGAAAGACATCCACTATATTGCGACTGATAGAAAATCTTTCCCCTGATTTCAAAATAGGTGTGATCGAGGGTGACATAGCTTCTGACGTGGACTCCCGGAAAATACAGCAAAAGTCAGTCGATGTTGTACAGATCAATACTGATGGAGCCTGCCACCTCGACGCCAACATGATTTCTGCGGCTTGTTCAGGTTTGGGTATAGAAGGGAAAGATCTTGTAATAATTGAAAATGTTGGGAACCTTGTCTGTCCGGCTGAGTTTAATTTGGGCGAAGATGTTAAAATGATGATACTTTCGGTACCGGAGGGGCATGACAAGCCGCTGAAATATCCGCTAATGTTTACTGAATCCCACGCAGTATTGATAAACAAGGTTGATTTGGCGCCTTACACCGATTTCGATATGGACGAGTTCACCAAAACCGTGAGGGCAATGAATCCTGGGATCAAAATGTTCCCTGTATCCGCTAAGACAGGGTCCGGCTTCCCCGAACTCACGGAATGGATAGCTCAGCAAATAAGGACCAACAGGAAGACAAGCGGGTCGTCCAAATGATGGTGAAGGGAATTTCATGTAGAGGTATAGTTTTAGTAGTGACGGCTTTGGCTATTATGAATTTTCTTTCTCCTAATCGGGCTTCATGTGCTGAAACATCAGACGCTGCAATCGCTCGAGAAATTGTTAAAGAAAATAACAAGGCCATTATTGAGGCTTTTTTAAGGTACGAATTAGGTGAAGTTAATCAGAATGTCACTCAAAAACTTTTGGGGCAGTATCCTTCACTCGTCTTTTTTATAAAACAGGCCAATCGAGGACCTTTGAACAGCCTGTTGTTTCTCGAAGAACAGGTTCATAAGCTTCAGGACGCTCAAAAAAATATAAATTCTTTTCCTTATTCAATTGCTTTCTCTGCGGGTGAGAAAAAAAAGATCCTTTCTTTGAGGCCTGCTGCGGATAGAATCATTTCCTACGGCATTCCGTTAATGAAAAGGGACTTTTACCGTGTCATTCAGGCTGCCAAATATCTTGCAGACCAAAAGAAAAAACATCCTGTAGAATTAATGAAGGATCCTAGCTTTCGGGATGCCATCTACCGACAATGTGAACCCACCGCCCGAGACCTGGACATTGCCATGGGTAAGCTGTCGGAAGGAGAACTCATCTGTATGCGGTTGGGTTTTGTCCTGGAACAGGTAACTGTCACCAACTTGTGGCTGAGGGTTAATGACAACAAATTACCTAAAGAGTCAGAGTATATGATCTTTAGAAAAAAAAGAAGTGAATATTTTGAAAAGCGTCTGAAACGGATCTACGGGACCGAGAATAATTCCAATTCATACAACAAAAACCGGACTGGTCGATAATTCTCGACGATTTTGCTCAAATTACAGTTGATGGTAAAAATTTCCAGGCTTAAGCAGGACGCATGGAACCGTTGCTACGACTTGTAAACGTCAGGAAGTGCTATTCCAGCGGCCCCCAATGCGAAATATTCCCTCTCGCAGGAATTGACTTTGAACTTTGCCAGGGGGAAAGGGCCATCCTGTTTGGAAAAAGTGGCTCGGGGAAAAGCACGTTTCTCAATATAGTAGGTGGTGTCGATTCACCCACGAAAGGTGAAGTTTACTTTGACAACCGCGAAATCACGGCAATGTCCCACGAAGATCTGGCCCATTACCGAAGGAAAGAAGTCGGCTTTATTTTTCAGTCCTTCAACCTTTTCCCAACACTGACGGTCGGGGAGAACGTGACTCTTCCACTGGATTTGCTTGGGATAAGGGACTACACGCGGGCCCGTGAACTTTTGACCGCAGTAGGACTTGACGGCTATTGGAACAAGTTCCCAGAGGCTATTTCGGGTGGAGAACAACAACGCGTCGCAATTGCGAGAGCTTTGGTAAAAAAGCCGAGACTCATTCTTGCGGATGAGCCTACCGGAAATTTGGACCAGGCAACCGGGAACGGAATCCTGAAATTAATCGATGAGGTTTGCACGGAGTCCGACGCCTCTTTGATAATGGTAACGCATAGTGCGGACGCCGTATGGTTAGCGCCACGCCACTACAGGCTAAAGTCAGGTTTGCTGGTTCAAGATAATTATACAAACTAGATTGGTCAGTAGCTTGATTAAAATTAATACCTAAGCGCCCTAAGTTTCTTATGGCATCACCACTAAAAGGGCCCTATGACCCTTAAAACGCTTTTAAAATTCAATTTGAAGTACTACCGGCGGCACACACTGCTCGCTATCCTGTGCTTGATGGGAATTTCTCTCGGAGTGGGTATTGTTGTGGCCGTGGAGTTAATCAATAACTCCGCGCTAGAGTCGTTTGCTTCCTCAGTGGATTTCCTTTCAGGCAAGGCTACAAACTCAATAATTTCGACCTACGGCAGAATAAACGAAAAATATTTTAAGGAGATATGGGAAAATCCAAAAGTTCTGGCCGCTACCCCTGTAGTCGATGTGATCTCCAATACCCTTGAAACTGACTCTGAACCTATTCGATTTCTTGGGGTGGACCCCTTACTGGACGCCCCGTTCCATGGCTGGATTCCAGAACTTGGTGATAGGGAGCAGATGTTAGAGTTTTTCGGAGGGAATCCTCCGGGGGCATTTGTCTCCCGGGATTTGATGAGCCGTTATAAATTGAAAAAGGATGGCTTGTTGACCGTCCTTGATGCGGGTGTGGAAAAAAAGGTCCGGATATTAGGGCCTCTCCCTGAACAGGCCGGGGTAGGGCTTAGCGAAAATCTGGCCGTGATGGATATTGCCAACGCTCAAGAGCTGTTTGGCCGTCTTGGCAGGTTAGACAGGATAGATCTTATAATCACTGCACCACCAGAGCGAGCTCTTTCGAATTTACCTTCAGGCCTCGAGGTTACAGACGCAAATTCCAGAAAATCCACGTTGTCCGCGATGCTGTACTCCTTCCAGTTAAATCTAACGGCGATGAGTCTGATCGCTTTGTTCGTGGGAGTGTTTCTGATTTATAATTTTTCAATGTTTTCAGTCCTTTCGCGGCGTCAGGACATGTCGCTTCTGTTAACCCTTGGTTGTGATCGTCGAAGTCTTCTTTTTGCTTTTTTGATCGAGTCCCTGGTTTTAGGCGCGCTAGGCAGCCTTATGGGTTTAATTTTTGGCTATTCCGTGGCTTCTTACAGCATAGGGAAGGTAGCCTCTAGTATCAGCCAGCTTTATTTTCAAGTGAACGCCTTACATGTTGAATTAACGAGGCGGGTCATCATTATCGGGCTTGCTGTAGGATTTGTGGCCACCATGATTGGGTCTGCCATTCCAGCTCTGGAGGTTGCAGCTACACCTCCGATCCTGGGATTAAAGAGGCAGAGCATAGAGGACAGGGCAAAAAATTTGAAGAGCTACCTCTTCATCGCTGGCGCAATCTTTTTTATTGCTTCTGTCTTGGCCGCATGGGCTTCGAGACGTTCCATATTTTGGGGATTTGTCTCCGCCTTTGGAATGACCACTGCATTTGCTTTGTTTACTCCGGGTTTCTTAAGCCCTTTTACGTACTATCTTGGTCTGGTTTTCAAGAAGATTTCCTTCAATCTCGAAGCCTTTCTGGCATCTCGAAACATAGGGGCTTCCCTGAGCCGCACAAGTATAGCGGTCGCGGCCCTAGCTGTTGCGCTCTCAATGACCATAGGCGTGGATACAATGATTTACAGTTTCAGGACTTCAGTCGCTGCTTGGCTGGACCAAGCATTGAAAGGCGACCTATACGTGTCCCCGGACACCACGAAATGGGACCACCCATTACCGGCTGCCATTATTGAGAAAGCTGAAAAGGACCCAAGAATTGACTCTATCGAGCGCTATTCGACCTATGAAATATACCTGCACGGAAAGCCGGTCAAACTGAGGATAATAGAGTCTGACATACTCAGGCGCAAGGCCAGGTTCATTTTTGTAAAAGGGAACGAGGACCGCGCCTGGAAAGAAATAAAAAACGGCTCGGTATTTATTTCAGAATCGCTGTCATTCAAATTCAACCTGAATGTCGGGGATTCCCTAACCCTGGACACTCCCGAAGGCCCTCGGCAATTCCCGATCGTCGCGGTAACAAGGGACTATTCTTCAGACCAGGGAACCATACAAATGGATAGGACTGTTTACAACAAAACGTGGAAAGATGATCGAACACAATCCATTGCTATATTCCTTAAACCCGGGGTCTCTCAGGAAGATGTTAAAAAATCATTGGCGGCTAAATTCAAGGGTCTCGAAAGAACTATCGTTTCAAATCACGATATGCGGGAACGGGTACTTGCTATTTTTGACAAAACATTTGCGCCTACCAGCACTTTAAAGGGAGTTTCCTTACTTGTGGCGTTGCTAGGTGTGGCTACCGCCATGATGGCGATTCTGCTAGAGCGGTCCAGGGAAATAAGGGTCCTGGGATATCTTGGGCTTACATCTGGAGAAATCGGCAGAATGAACATCTATCAGGGACTGATAATGGGGTTCGCTTCTTACTTAATCGCTTCCGTCTGCGGGCTATTGCTGACTTATATTATAGTGTACGCTATAAATTACAGGTCATTTGGATGGTCCATTGATATAGCAGTTAACAAATGGATTTTCATTGAAGGATTGGGGCTAACTCTACTAGCCTGCTTTTTGTCCTCGCTATACCCGACTTTCAAGCTGGTTCGGTCTCCAGCGGGAAGCGCGATAAAAGAGGAGTGATCATTTGGTTACAGCCCAAGATAGTTATGGACTTGAAATAATGTAACCTGGAAATCTAAAACACAAGGATACACAGATGAACAAATCAGAAATCCTCAAGGCGTTGGAATGGGTGGACCAAACAGCTCGTGATGGAGACGCCCTTCGTTTGGCCAAGGCTAAAAAGGCCCTGGAAGAGGTGCTTTCTATGACTAGGGAATCGGGCGGGCCTGAGCATGCTTATAGAATCGCTCAGGAGAGTTTTGTTAGAAAACATGGCAGAGAACCGCTAGAAGAATTGGAAGCTGAAGACTAAAAGTATTAGAATCTTTTCTGAAATATTCTGAAGTAATGGTGAAAACCCTTATCCCAGGCGCCCACGTTCGAGATCATGGTCAAAATCCGGACAAGGATTTTCATCCCTTGAAAGGGTCATAGTCAGCTTTCAGGTTCTTTGATATTGCAATTCTAGTTTGTTCCATCAACCATGGCACATCATTTTCTGTCAGGCCTTCAGTCTCAATAGGCTCTCCGACGATTAGTGTTATTCGCCCGGGGCGAAATGCGATAGTTTTTTTCGGTAATATTTCAAATGCTCCATTACATGTCACGGGCAGAATTGGCAGTCCGGTTTGGACCGCAATCATAAATGGTCCCTTTTTGAATGGAAGTAGATTCCCATCCGGAGTCCTGGTCCCCTCAGGGTAGATAAGCATTGACCAGCCATCTGAGAGTTTTTCCTTGGCCTTGTTGAGACTCGAAACCGCCTTTTGTGTGTCTGAGCGGTCTATGGCAATTGCGCCAGTCCCTGCTAGCGCCCAGCCAAAAACTGGAATTTTGAGTAGTTCGCGTTTTATGACCCAGCGAAAACGAAGGGGAAGATTGACCACTAGCGCTAGAATGTCGGCATTCCCCTGGTGGTTAGGAGTGATAATATAGGATTGTCCTGGGCGAATATTTTCCGTTCCATAAACCGAAAATCTGAGGCCCATTAAAAAAGATAACAGGATTGCCCACCAGCGCATCATTCGAAAAGCCGGTCCACCTGATGAGTTAAAAAGGGCAACAATAATTATTGGAGGTCCCAGTATGGCGGTGAATATCACCAATCCTATTGCAGTTAGAATGATACGAGGCAGTAACAGAATTTTTCCCCACATGAATTTACGTTTATCCTTTGAATAAAAAATGTCCCTGATGATTGGTAAATTCAAAATAATCAAAAGGAATCGACAAGTTGAAGCTGATATTACCACCTAACCAGCGATCGCACAATCAGCGCTGATGGAAAAGATCATACCACTAAAAGCGACTCGTTGATCTACTAAACAAGGGGCATTCTGGAAGATGCCGACTGATAATCTTGCCAAGCTCAAAATCGGATTGGAGTCAAAAGCCAGGGGCCGACAACGGATTCCCTTGTACAAGATTTTTTTTGTCTCTTTATTAACATTAGCTGTAGTAATCTCTGGCGCGTATTGGCTTTGGATAAACTGGCTCAGACCTCCACTCGAAATTCGCGCCGTTAAAGTGTCCTTAACCTTTCCTTCACGGGCTTTAACAATTCTGAATGCAAGTGGTTATGTCGTAGCTCAAAGGAAAGCCGCTGTATCTTCGAAGGCTACTGGCAGATTGGAACATCTTTATGTGGAAGAGGGCAAAAAGGTTAAGCAGGGAGATATCATAGCCCAACTCGAGAACAGTGATCTCCAAGCTGCTCTTGAAGAAGCTCAAGCCAGTTTGAAAGTGTCACAAGCTGAACTCAACAACGCTGATGCGGAACTTGATGATGCAACACTGAATTTCAATCGGCAAAAGGTTCTTAAAGAATCGGGTTCCGTCTCCGAGCAAGCTTTTGATTCAGCGGAAGCCAGATACAAAAAGGCTAAGGCGGCCTACCGATCAGCCAAATATCGGGTTGACAAGGCTGACGCCGCAGTGAAGGTCAGTGAGGTAAACCTTGACCAATCTTATATCAGGGCTCCGTTTGACGGAGTTGTCCTGACGAAAAGCGCCGAAGAAGGTGAAGTCGTAGCCCCAATGGGCGCTTCATTAAATGCCAAGGCGGCTGTTGTGTCGATGGCTGACATGAAATCGCTGATGGTCGAAGTTGATGTAGCGGAATCGAGTCTTGAAAAGGTTAAAGTAGGTGGTCCAGCCGAAATTCGGCTCGACGCGTTTCCAAATGACAGGTTCAAAGGCGCCGTTTACATGATTGTTCCAACAGCGGATCGATCTAAAGCTACAGTTCTTGCGAAAATAAAGTTCGACAAAATCAGCGAAAAAGTTCTCCCCGAAATGAGCGCCAAGGTCTCTTTTTTGTTGAGACCCCTCAAAAAGGGGGAAGACAAGTCATTCCTGGGGGTTCCCACCAGCTCCATACTCAAGAGAGATGGTCACGACATCGTCTTTTCCATAAAAGATGGGACGGTTGCCTCAACGGCGGTAAAAACTGGAAGATCTTGGGGTGATACAACGGAAATCATATCTGGTCTACATGAGGGAGAACTCATTGCTCTCAAACCTTTGCCTGATTTGGTTAGCGGTAGAAGAGTAAAGATCAAGGAGTGAGAATTTTTTAGGTGGCTGCTTCCAGTATAGTAATAATTGAGGAGCTATCAAAATCTTACCGACGTGGCACTCAGCAGATACCAGTTTTGATAGATATTAGTCTTAGCGTACAGCAGGGTGAATTTCTAGCTCTCATGGGTCCCTCGGGTTCTGGGAAGACTACCTTGTTGAACATGATAGCAGGGATCGATCGTCCCGACAGCGGACGATTAACCGTCGGAGAAATTGACATCGCGACTCTGAGTGAATCAGAACTGAGCAAATGGCGAGGCGCAAGCGTCGGGTTCATCTTTCAGTTTTATAATCTTATCCCGGTGCTTAATGCTTTAGAAAACGTGCAGCTTCCATTGCTTTTGACCTCCCTTTCCAGATCCGCAAGGCGTGAACATGCAATTGCCGCATTGGAAGCCGTTGGTTTGGTGGACCGAATGGACCATTTTCCGTCTGAACTGTCAGGTGGTCAGCAACAAAAGGTAGCTATAGCAAGAGCCATTGTAACGGATCCATTGTTGATTGTTGCAGATGAACCCACTGGGGATCTGGACAAGAAATCTGCTTCGGATGTGCTTGATTTACTGGGTCAACTCAACGAAGAGTTTGAGAAAACAATTATAATGGTTACCCACGACCCACGGGCAGCCAGCAAGTCTAAGAGAATCCTTTACCTTGACAAAGGTGTTCTTGCTGATTCTTTGATGGACCAATGAAAATGGGCCTGTCAGGCGCCAATCCATCTGGTGAATTCTTCCAGGCTTGCCCTCTCGGATCTGAAACTGTTTATTGGAGCGTCCGGATCTTTGTATCCAATTGCCACTGATATCACTAGGCTTTTGCTGTCAGGAATGTTCAGAACATCCTTTATCTCATCTTCGTAAGCCCTCACGAGTCCTATGGGGCAGGTGGCCAAACCATGGGCCTCCGCCGACAGGATCAGATAACCCAGGAACACGCCAATATCTGTCAATCGTTCAGGGGGAAAACTCTCATCAATGAACAGGAAAATCACAGCAGGGGCGCCATAAAATTTTAGACTTCCGGTATTGATGAATGTTTTAAAGTCAGACCCCATTTTTTCAATCAGAGGTGTCATGCCCTGACCAGCAATTCTGGCCCTGTCAATAAATCTCTCTGGAATTTTTTGGGTTGCGCCGGGACCACAGACTATCTGCCTTTCTTTAAAGCGCTTTAGGAGTTTCTTCGAAAGTCTCGGAGTCTCTTCACCCGAGACGACGTGAACTTCCCATGGCTGCATATTTATCGCTGAGGGCGCGCTAGCCGCATATTTCAGTATTGATTCCAGGAGAGATTTTTCGACGGTTTTTTTTTGAAAACTTCTGGCGCTCCGACGTTCCAACATTGTATTCAGCAAGTCCAAGGAGCAATCCTCCAATCAAGATTCATTCAAAAAATGCCTGCGAAACAGGTCACTTGCTTGCTCTATTTAGGCAAAATAGTTATACCTCATGGTGTAAATTGGCAAACATATAAAAAAACCGTTATTTCCCTAGAATGACTGACCATGGAAAAAAGCTGTTCGGAGATAATATTCCTGTGAAAATTAAAATACTTTTGGTTTTAGGCATAGCTGCTCTGATAACGAGCATGAGTATGGGAACAACTTGGGCTGAAGATTTCCTGGACATATTCAGGGCAGGGTTGCAAGCTGAAGATTCAGGGTCTCTCGATCAGGCCATAAGCCTCTATTCAGATGCTATCAAGCTCGCCCCACAGTCCGCGAGAGCTTGGGCCAAGAGGGGTGAAGTCTACCTCAAGAAGGGTGAGCCAAAATCCGCCATAAAGGACCTAATTCACGCTACGAAATTGGACCCGGCTTACGCTCCTGCTTTTGCCAGACTGGGCTTCGCCTACAATGCGGTCAACGACTACTCAAGAGCAGTGGAGGCCCTGGATGTAGCGATCAAATTGGAGCCCACATCTTCCGAGGCCTTAAATACAAGGGGATTCGCTTATAACGGCTTGAATGATTACACACGAGCGATAAAGGACTTTGACCAGGCGATTACGTTAAAACCTAATGATGCGAGATATTATAATAACCGTGGGTTTGCTTTAAACGGTAAAGGCGAGTACGAAAAGGCGATTCAAGACTTTGACAAGGCTGCAAAGCTCGACCCCACCAACGCTATGATATTCAACAATCGGGGTGTGGCCTACATGCGCCAAAAGAAATTTGAACAGGCGCTTAATGATTTCAACAAGGCAATCGAATTGAATTCCAACTTCTCGTCAGCCTATCACAATCGCGGTATGGCGTTCAGTGGACTGGGACGTCATGATAAGGCTGTGGAGGAATTCAATAAAGTCATTGAAATGAATCCTAATTCACCAGTCTTGTACAAAGATCGCGCAACAGCCTATGCAAAATTGGGCGAATACGGGCTAGCCAAGAAAGATCTTGAAAAATCCATTGAACTGGACAAGCGATTTGCTCCCGGCCTCTCCGAGTTGGGGCTTTTGATGGCTACAGCCAAAGATCCGTCGGTCAAAAATCCAACTCTGGCGAGAAAATACGCCGAAAGGGCAGTATCCATGGGTGACCCGACCACCCCGGAATTGACCAAAAATCTTGCTGAAGTCCACAAAGCATTGAAAGAAGACGCTGCTGCAATCTTAACTTTAAAAAAAGCTATTGCTATGGATCCAACCAACAAGGAATTTGTGGATCTGCTTCACAAATGGGAAAATGAATCCCCTGTAAGAATTTCGAACCCGATTCAATTGACACATCCCAAGCCATTTTCTAATCTTTGGTGATAAATCGAAATCTTATTCTGAAGAGGCTCCAGTGGTTCAAGACAATAGCAGTATTAGCAAGTATCTCGATGGCATAATCGAAATCAAAAGGATGAGGTTAGACGATGACAAAGTCCGTCTTACCAGGTCTAGAATTATCAAAGCGTTTGAGATTGTTCCTGAGGACGTGCTATCGCTTTTCCTGGGAGGGTATAGGAGGCTGCGTATCGCGATAATTCCCGACGCCACATTATCTCTTGGGACTAGGACCACAACGCAGCGGGTTTCGGGCCATCTGATCTATTCTCTCAGCATATGCAGCGAAGCCCTGGATTGGCCAGAAGACCATTTTCTGGGAGCCATCCTTCGCGAACTGGGACATGTAACTGCCGAGTTGCTCCCTGAGAACGAATGGCCTCCGGAACGTGGGGCAAGGGCCAGATATAAGGAATCCATAGAATGCAGGGCTGATGCTTTGGTATGGAGCTGGGGGCTCAGGCATTATGACATGATTTTTCTCAGCCAGACATATCCGTCTCACTGGGTAGACAAGATAGTTAATGATATTAGTATGATGCTTCTGAGTATGGGCACGGCCCAATCAGGCAGGACGCTAAGTTGATGCGTGATGAGCGTGCCCACACAAGGTCTTCGGGTATTTGTTAGCCTTTTTTAGCTGTAACTGTTAGTGCGTTTTTAACTACATTATCAACAGTAAAGCCGTAATTGGACAAAACTTCTGAGCCTGGCGCAGATGCCCCAAATTTGTCGATTGATATTATTTTACCCTTAAGGCCCACCCACTTCTCCCATCCCAGGGAAGCGCCAGCTTCGATTGCTAATCTAGCTTCAACACTCGGAGGAATGACCCGGTCCATATACTCTCTTGGCTGTTTTTCAAAAAGGTCCCAGCTTGGCATGGACACGACGCGCGAGGTGACGGAGTGCTCCTTCAGCAGCTTATCCTGTGCTTGCAGCGCAAGACTGACCTCTGATCCAGATGCCATCAGAATCAGATCAGGATTTTTCCCGTTGTCAGAAAGGATGTATGCCCCGTATTGTAACGAACTGGCGCTTTCAAAGATCTGCCTGTCGATTATGGGAAGGTTTTGTCTGGTGAGTACCAGCGCAACGGGACCCTTTGATTTTATGGCAACTCGCCAGGCTTCCGCAGTCTCGTTGGCGTCTGAAGGCCTGATAACAGTCAGATTAGGTATGGCCCGTAACGACGCGAGATGTTCTACTGGTTGATGCGTGGGCCCGTCTTCACCGACCGCTACACTATCGTGCGTGAATACGAAGATCGCATGGATGTTCATTATTGCCGACAGTCTCAGGGATGGGCGCATATAATCGCTGAATACAAAAAAAGTCGCCCCATAAGGTATGACACCGCCATGAAGAGCCATGCCGTTCACTACAGCGCCCATTGCAAACTCACGAACTCCAAAGTGAATGTTGCGTCCTGAAAACTCATCCTGGGATTGAGCCGGATCACCGGAGATAATTGTTTTGGTCGAGGGGGCTAGATCGGCAGATCCTCCGATAATATTGCGTAATCTCTTGGCTATGCCGTTGAGCACTTTGCCTGAGGATACCCGAGTAGCTTCAGGTTTCTGATCAGGTTTGAAAACAGGGATCTCTGCATCCCAGTTTTCCGGGAGTTCTCCCTTGATCTGACGTAGAAACCTTTCTTTATCTTCAGGATAGATTTTTGAATAATCTTCCAGCATGAGTTTCCACTGGCGTTCATGTTCCTGTCCACGATTTATGCAGCGCTTAAAATTGGCAGCAACTTCTTCAGGAATATAGAACCGTGCTTCCGGAGGCCAGTTGAGTCTTTCCTTTGTAGACTTTACCGCTTCTTCTCCCAAAGGCTCACCATGAGCTGAGGCGCTGTCCTGTTTGGGGCTACCGTATCCTATGTGGGTCCTCACAATAATTAATGAAGGCCTGTTAATTTCCTGTTGAGCTTCGCTAATCGCCGCCTGAATTGCTCCAAGATTGTTACCGTCGGACACTCTGGTGACGTGCCAACCATAGGCCTGGAATCTGGCTCCTACATTTTCCGTGAAAGTGAGGTTCGTGCTGCCTTCGATGGAAATTTTGTTGTCATCGTACAAATAAATCATCTTGCCCAGCTTAAGGTGTCCTGCCAGCGAGGCTGCTTCGGAGGAAACCCCTTCCATCAAGTCTCCATCAGACACAATGGAATAAATGTAATGGT
>JBMFSZ010000030.1:0-16301 GCA_049967315.1 Desulfomonilaceae bacterium | reverse complement strand
ATCGAGCCTGCCACCATCTCAGACGGCTTGTATCATAGCGTTAACATACCTGGAGCTGTATGCCCCTACCAAAGGCTTGGGAACTTGCTGGGCTGGATATTTTAACGCGGCGGCCACTTTTTTTGCCCCCATGAAAGAGGCTTTGTCTTTGCCAGCCGGTCATCAATCGTTTGGCGCGTTATTGATCGGTTATCCGCAATATTCCTACCAACGTATTCCGACCAGAAATATTCCCAAGGTTACTTGGCGCTAATAACTTGGAGGGACAAAACAATTTATGGATCAAAAGACACATTCAGTTGATAATAAACACCTAATCAACGCTTCTCAGCTCGATCTTCCGCCGCGACTACTATTGGGCCCAGGGCCTTCCAATTACGACACACGTGTCCGGCAGGCGCTTGCGTCAAATGAGATTGGCCATCTCGATCCCAAATTCATAGATCTTATGAACGAAACCCAGGAGCTTCTAAGATATATCTGGCAAACCGATAATCCTTTCACCATACCGGTTAGTGGGACTGGTAGCGCAGCCATGGAAGCTGCTATTGCAAACTGTGTTGAACCTGGTGATGTTGTTCTAATCGGCGTAAATGGATATTTTGGGGATCGTCTCTGTGACATGGCTTCAAGGTACGGAGCTAATGTTCGCCGACTGGAAAAACCGTGGGGTGACGTCTTTAGTGCCGATGAAATTGGTGAAGCTCTGGAGAGACATCGCCCATCGCTTTTAGGGCTCATCCATGCCGAGACCGCTACCGGGGCCCTTCAGCCTGTGGAGAAAATTGGAAAACTATGCCGGGAATTTAACAGTCTTTTGTTGCTCGATACGGTTACAAGTCTTGGAGGAGTTCCAGTCTTTCTTGATAGGTGGCACGTTGACGTCGCATACAGCGGAAGCCAGAAATGCTTGAGCTGTCCCCCCGGAATTGCGCCTCTGACCATGGGACCCCGTGCTATAGAAAAACTCAATGCCCGAAAGACCAAGGTTGCAAACTGGTACCTGGATATGAGCCTTGTAGGAAAGTATTGGGGAACCGAGAGGACATATCACCACACAGCGCCAGTAAATATGAACTTCGCACTTCGGGAAGCTTTGAGAATCATAGCCGAAGAGGGGCTGGAGAACAGGTGGGAACGCCATTTAAGGAACTCCAAGGCCCTTTGGGAAGGGCTTGAAGGAATTGGCATTAGTCTCCATGTTGATGAAGACAAACGTTTACCTACACTGACAACAGCCGTAGTCCCGGATGGGATAGACGCGAAAGCAGTAGTCTGTTATCTATTAAAGAATTTTAACATTGAAATTTCTGGAGCGTTTGGGCCGCTGGCCGGCAAGGTTTGGAGAATCGGCCTGATGGGGCACAATAGTAGGCACGAAAATGTGACGCTGCTTCTTGAAGCGCTAGGAGAAGCCCTGCAGACTGTGTAGCCTAACTTAGTTCATCCATCACATCGATTTTAGGCGCCTTTTGGCTTGTCCTCATATTGCAGGCAGGGAAAATCCTGTCAGCATAGTACAGTTTTCCCTTGCCTTCTTTTGTAGTCGGTTATGCGCGGATTGGGAAATTAACGCGTCACTTCGTCGGAATTTTGAATTGCGTTGGATATGGCTTCAACGTATGGTTTTAGATGCTCGGAGTCCACTAGTAGTCTACGGGCCTCTCTGTGTTGGTATACCGTTCCCATGATGATCATATCAGTGATGGCGTTTTTCTCTTCAAAATATGCCTGACGGCTAATCGCAATCTCGGCTCCAATTTCATTGTAAATCTTCTTCAGTGACTTGGCGTCGGTTCCCGGAACCTGTCTTATAATCAGGTTTATGTGAATTGCTCTGGAAGCCATCAGTTCACTGTTGTTGGAGCCTACTGAATCTATCGCCTCAGTCGCGCTCTTTAATGAATCAAATTCTATTTTTTCCGCTATCATTTGATTCCCCTTGACGTTGTTTCGATTGTTTAAAAAATTCTTTCGTTACATGGATAAATCGAAATCCCGTACTGAAAATAGTTTAATCCAAAACATTTTAAATATAATTTAAAAACGGTTGAAAAATCATGCGCAATGTTTCTTGATAAGAATCGTAGAAGTAACTAAGGTCAATGATTGGCTTCTTCTTTTGCATGAAGCGCTTAGGAGGCACACAATGAGCGAATTCAAGATTAACAAGACTTTTGCTGAAATCAACAAAAAGATTCAAGATGGCTCCGTGGTCGTGGTTAACGCTGAAGAAATGATCGGTATAACCAAAGATCTTGGCCCTATAGAGGCTGCAAAGAAGGTGGATGTTGTGACCACCGGAACTTTTGGAATAATGTGTTCTTCTGGAGCATTTCTGAATTTTGGCCATTCAGTACCACGAATCAAGGCCAACAAAGTATTTATAAATGGCGTTGAAGCCTATGCTGGGGTTGCGGCGGTTGATTGTTATATAGGAGCAACTCAAGCCAGGGAAGACGATCCTTTAAACAAGGTGTTTCCTGGGAGATTTCGCTACGGTGGGGGGCATGTAATCGAAGATCTGGTAGCTGGGAAAAAAGTCAAACTTGAGGCTTTAGGCTATGGAACTGACTGCTATCCCAATCTCCGTCATGAAGCCGAAATGACCTTAGAACAATTTCCGGATGCATGGTTGCTCAATCCGAGAAATGGCTATCAGAATTACAATTGCGCCGTGAATCTTTCTAAAAGAACAATTTATACTTACATGGGAATACTCCGACCTGACGCTACAAATGCCAATTATTCAACATCAGGGCAATTGAGTCCCCTGCTGAATGACCCTTATTATAAAACAATAGGCTTGGGAACGCGTATATTTCTTGGAGGAGGGATCGGTTTCGTAATCGGGAATGGAACCCAACATAACCCCAATGTAAAAAGGTCTGAAAATGGGGTTGTAATGGGTGGGGCTGGAACTATCGCCGTCAAGGGAGATCTAAAATTCATGTCTCCCCGATTTCTTAGAGGGGCTTCGATAACTGGTTATGGTTGTTCTCTAAATGTTGGTATTGGAGTTCCCATTCCTATTCTAAACGAAGAAATGGCCCTTTTTACCTCTGTTTCAGATGAAGAAATTCTGGCTCCGATTGTCGATTACGGCAACGATTATCCACAAGGGACAGGAGCTCCCCTGGAATATGTTTCTTACGCTGAACTAAAAACTGGGGAGATAACTTTTCGCGGGCAACAGGTAACCACGTCCCCACTTGCCAGTTACTCTGTGGCGCTCGAAATAGCCAATAGCCTGAAGGATTGGATTAAATCGGGAAGATTCCTACTCGGTGAGCCACAGGATGCTCTTCCTTCTACGCCCTTCCCGGGTTTCAACAGTTTAAAATGAATCCTGGTTCAGAAATCATAGTGGCGCAGGAGCGAGACTACAGATCATATGAAAATGATAATGGTTTCGTCTGCTTCAGGGCGATGGTCGAAACTTCAGATCTGTACATTAAAGCCCACTCAAACCTCCGGGATAAAGCTCGATCTTTTATAGTCGAGTGCCGAAGGCAAATTGAAGATTCTATACAGAGACGGCCAGAGTTTTTGACGAGTTTCAGTCCAATTTGTGCGGATCCTCTCGATTCGCCTACGTCGTTACGCATGATAGATGCGGCTCGTAAAGCTGGAGTAGGGCCTATGGCAGCTGTTGCTGGCGCTGTAGCAGAATTCGTGGGTAGAAATTTGTTACCTTTTAGTGACGAAATAATAGTCGAGAATGGGGGTGACATTTTTATTCATGTTAAAAAGCCGATGCTGGTCGGCATAAATGCAGGAAAATCTATCATGTCAGGGAAAATCGGTATAAAAATTGGTCCAACCTTAATTCCTCTCGGTATATGCACATCTTCGGCTACAGTGGGTCCATCAACCAGCCTGGGAAAGGCTGACGCTGCTACTATATTAGCTCACAATGTTAGCTTGGCAGATGCTGTTGCGACTGGTATGGGAAATATGGTCAAAACCAAAAAAGATCTCCAGCACGCTGTTGGATGGGCCATGGGCATTGAAGGCGTGCTCGCTGCTCTGGCTATTCTCGAAGATAAGATGGCTGTCGCAGGGGAAGTTGAACTTTCCCCTCTTGGACAATAACGTTTAGCCTAAAAGGGAAGGATTTCAAATGGATTCCAAAAATGTTCTGTTGGTATTCAAGTCAAATATCATGTACAAGCCAGTGATATATCGATTAGCCAAAGACTTTGATTTGATTTTTAATATTCTTGAAGCCAAAATTCTCCCCAAGAAAGAGGGAAGAATTTTACTGGAACTAAAAGGTTCTGAAACCACAATTGCTGAAGGAATAAGATTTCTGGAAAAAAACCGTGTTGTAGTGGAACCTTTGTCAGATAAGATTTGGCGGGAAGAAGATAAATGCGTTCATTGTGGCGCATGCACTGGATTATGCCCTACTGGAGCTTTGAGTATGAAACATCCAGAGATGACTGTTTCATTCGATGTACAAAAGTGCGTGGCTTGCGGTATGTGTGGCTTGGTCTGTCCATTTGGAGCAATGAAGGATATTACTCTTTTCGATCCGTTCGCCGAACGGACAAACTGAGTTCAAATGATCCAGTAATATGGCGATTTGCCCTTAACAGGTCTTGACCACATTGACGATCCAGCAATCAATAAACATCTTTGTTTAAAACATCGAGGAGAAAACTCAAATGGGAGAAGATTCCAAACTTGAGAAAATTTTCGAATACGCGCTGAACCAGGAAAATACGGGGATGAGTTTTTTTCAGAATTCAATCGAACGCATGGGTGTTGGCGCAGCAGCGACTGCCTTAAAGAAATTGGTTGAAGAGGAAAAGAAGCACATAGCTTTTATCAAAAGTATTATTAGCGATTTGAAACAGGGACAGGAGATAAATCTTAATATGGCTGAAGACCCTGGTCTCATCCCAACCAATTACTTCGATCAAAGGGCGAAAAGTGAATTTCTTGAACAATGTGTGAACGGTTCAATGATTCCGGACGTTACCATTTTCAACACAGCATGGCTCATAGAAAAAGACCTCAGTGAATTTTACGCTTCAATGGCGGAAAAAACATCGGGAGCCGCGTCCAAGGCATTGACAATGCTTTCTAAATGGGAAAAGGAACACGAAAAATTTTTCAAAGAATACCGTGACAAGCTCTCCGAAGTATATTCTCAAATGCCCTGGGGAGGGTGATTCTATACGAACATAGTAGAGGTTTCGGTGATTAAAAGCGCTTGCGATTATCATGATCTCACAAGTTACCACCGCTACAAAACTGGTGGGCATGCTTTGGATTGGTTTAATCAGCCCAACACTTTTAAAATTTATGAGGGACTCGAAAGGCTTCAACTTGAGGAGACTTCAGATTGGCCTGAGGAATGCCTCTCCGAACTCCTCACAGTTAAACAGTACAAAACTTCGAAACAAATTACTTTGAGAGATCTTGGCCGGATACTGAGGCTTAGCCATTGTTTAACACATAAACAGAAGGCAGGAGGCAACTATTTCTATTTCAGAAATGTTGCTTCAGCTGGCGCATTGTATCCTGCGGAAATCTATTTCGCGAGTGTTAATGTTCTTGGCCTGAATCAGGGGATCTATCACCATTCAGTTGCTGACCAGTCCATCATTTCATTGAAAAAGGGTAGTTACCAGGACGCCTTGGCCAGAGAAGTTCACTTCCAGTGTGAGGAGTCCCCTTGTCTATATTTTTTCTTAACAGCCATATTTTTTAGAAGCTCATGGAAATATCGGGATAGAGCTTTCAGATATCACTTGCTTGACACTGGTCATCTAGCTGAAAACCTTCTCCTTGCCCTCAGAGCCACTCGTTTGAATTTCGCCATATCCTACGATTTCAATGACTCCGCAATTAATGAACTGCTGGCGGTTGATCCTAAAAAAGAAGCTTGTCTGGCTGCGGTAAAGGTATTTTCCAATGACACGGTTGGTGAATCGCCCAGAAGCACAGTTGAACAGCCACCAGCAAACCTGAAAAGGTTTAGCGCCTGCGCTTCTGAAGAGAAACTGGACCCAGTAATTAGGGCCGCATATGACATCACATCTGCAAGTGGGGACTCGGGGGGAAACGATTCGAGACATGGTTCGGACTGGTTTTCAAACGACCGATCGCAAATTGTGCAATTAGAGCCTGTTGGGAAACCTCCCCAAGCGGTCAATTACGTTCAGGCACTCTTGAATAGGAGATCAAGACGTAACTTTGTTCGCCAAACCATTCCTGGCACAACTTTCTCCTGGTTGATATCCTGTTTTGGTGAGCAGGCCTCTTTCGGAAACGACAGATTGTTATGGAGAAATTTTCTCACCGTCGGAGTCATGGTCGCAGACGTACACGGCATTCCGCCCGGATTTTACATAGTTGAACCGGATGAAGGCTCTTTATCTTTAATCCGTCGCGGTTCCTTCACCGAGGAGATGGCTCATATTTGTTTGGACCAGCTATGGTTGTCAAACTGTTCGTGTCATTTTCTTTTTCTGGCCAATTTAGAATTCCTGGAAACTGAATATGGCCCTCGTTCCTATCGGCGGGTCATGCTTGAGACTGGCCGTCTTGGGCAACGACTTTACCTGGCCGCAGAAACCGTAAGGTTCGGATGCTGTGGCATTGGAGCGTTCTATGATGAGGAGGCATTCAAATTCTTGAATCTTGGCCCTGGATTTCGCCTCTTGTATGTGGTGGCTTGCGGGCCTCTTACAAAGGCTTTTGTTTAGAAATTCAAATGCTGGGAGGAATTCACGTGTTCGAAACCTTAAAGAATATCATAACGCCTGTAGAATCGATGACCGCAGATGAAGCCCGCTCTTTTGTTGAATCTCATAAAGAAGGTTCATACACCATGCTCGATGTCCGACAGCCAGGGGAATTCAAGAAATCACATATACCTGGAGCCGTGTTAATACCTGTGGCTTCACTGGTAGATCGTTATCCCGAACTGGACAGTAATAAGCCCGTAATTGTTTATTGAGCAATGGGTGGACGCAGCCGTGCCGCTGCCCAATTACTTTCCGGTCTAGGGTTCACTCAGGTTTACAATCTATCAGGTGGAATAAGCGCGTGGACTGGTCTGGTTGCCGAAGGACCAGTAGAGATGAACCTTGACCTTATTACTGGCATGGAAACCCCTAGTGATGTCCTTAAACTAGCCTTTGCCATGGAGCATAATCTCGCTGGTTTCTACAGAGCAGTCCAAAAAAATTGTTACGATGGTGATTTGATCGAGCTATTAAACACCCTCGCTCTGGTTGAAGACAAACATAAAAATTTTATTTTTGATCTGTACTCTTCTGAAGAAGCCCATCCGTTGAGTCTGATTGAATTTGAAACATCTGTTCAAACCCAAATAATCGAAGGAGGATTTAAATTAGAGGAATTTCTCACCATGAATGAAAAGTTTCTAAATTCTCCCAAGCATCTTCTCGATTTGTCCATGATGCTTGAGACGCAAGCTCTGGACCTATATTTACGTTTGGCCCACAAATCTTCAAAGGATGGGGCAAAGGCGGCATTTCACAAAATAGCGGATGAGGAAAAAGCCCATCTTGCCGCCTTAAGTCGATTAAGAGACCAAAGGATTTGAACGAGATAATTAGGCGATCTTTAATTCCCGTAGTATTCGTGAATGCCTTGTACAACGAATTCCTTCTGTTCCCCAGTTAAACCAGGAAAAATGGGTATCGCCAAAGTTTCGTCGGCAGCCCCTTCACTGACAGGAAGTGCGCCCTTTTTCAATCCGCAGTCGTTAAAACATTCCTGCATGTGTAGAGGTAGTGGATAGTATATAGCTGTTCCAATGCCAATTTTATTCAGGTGTTTTTGGAGACCATCCCTATCTTTGGCTCTTATTACGAATTGATTGTAAACATGAAAATTCCCTGTACTCTCAACCGGTAATGTAATGGAGCCTTCATTTTCGAGATCTTTCAATGCTTCCTGATAATATTTCGCATTCGATCGTCTCATTGATAGCCAGTCATCTAGGCGCGCTAATTTGATCCGTAGAGCTGCCGCCTGAAGAGCGTCCAAACGAAAGTTTCCCCCTATCCTTTTGTGGAAATACCGTTCAACAGCGCCATGCTGACGCAAACTGGACAATAGGTCATACATCTCATCGTTGTTGGTCATGACAAGTCCTCCGTCACCAATCCCGCCGAGATTTTTGGAAGGAAAGAAAGACAAGCACCCCGTTGTTCCTATTGATCCTGCCATTTTGCCACTGTATTTAGCCCCGATAGCTTGAGCAGCGTCTTCGATGATCGACAGATCGTATTTATCAGCAATCTTTTGGATTTTGTCCATGTTAGCGCATTGTCCAAACAGGTGTACTGGAATGATTGCTTTTGTATTTACTGATATGAGCTTCTCGATCTTATCCGTGTCGATATTGAACGTTATCGGGTCAATATCGCAAAAAACTGGCCTGGCTCCAACGCGACTGACCGAGCCTGCTGTGGAAAAGAAGGTATAGCTAGGCACGATTACTTCGGATCCAGGCCCTATGTTCAAGGCCATTAGTGATATCAAAAGGGCGTCAGTACCGGAGGAAACCCCAACAGCGTATTTTACCCCGCAATACGTGCTGATTTCACGTTCAAAATTTTCAATTTCAGGGCCCCCGATGTACTGATTGCTATCAAGTATATTAAGGAAAGCATCGTTAAGGCTTTCACGAATTGGTCTATGTATAGGTTCTAGATCCAGCAAAGGTACTTTCATTTTTGACCCTCTTAAAAAGAAAAACCCCTCCGTTAACGGAAGGGCTATCTTTCCTCTTATTGGAAAACAGGCTTGCGCAGGACTCTGCGCAGTCTGACTTATTTCTTTTTGCTTTTCTTAACTGCGCGTTTTACCTTTTTGATTTTAGCCGGAGCGGCCTTGGCGGAGGCAGGGCACTTCAACACGGTCATCCAGCTACCTGACCATTTGATTGTCGGCGCGCAGGGCCCACACATTTTTTCAATGCCTTTAGCTTTGCCTTTGCAAAGGACCTCGTCCTTGCAGGGGGCCGGTTTACAGGTAGGAGTAGAAAAACAGCCCCAGTCTGTAGCAAACACTGAGCTAACCAGAGCAAGAGACCCCATAACAACAACCAACATAACCAACGACTTCTTCATCCTAAACCCTCCTTAAATGAGCATACTCCAATACAAGAGCTATTATACGATAAATTTAACGCACCGTATCATGCGTTCAAGCCGTTTGTCAAGAAAAATCCTAATGTTCCACAATCCCGGCGCCGTCGCGATGTCACTAAAAATCACTTGGCACGGAACTCAAGATTCATATATCATCGATTAAGCTAACCTATCGCAAAATGCAAGCAAATTCTTAACCTCTTTCATCAAAACGCGTGTTAGATTTCTATTATTATCGTCTGAACCACAGGTTTACGCCCCAAAAGTCTGTTTACAAATCTACGTGCGATCAACCGCACTTCATCACGTACTGCGTCCCAGTCAGGCGTTGTCCCTGAGTATAAACTGGCTAGTCGGTCCAGTATGGCTGATTTAATTCCTACCATAAGCTCCGGCTCGATTTCGTCGTAAGTGACTCCGATGGAGTTAAGTTCAGGTCCACTCAAGATACGGCCGTCATGGCTTGAGATGACGAAAACTACTGAAATAAGCCCTACTTCTGATATCGTTCTCCTATCTCTGAGTACGTCTCTACCTATGTCACCGACACCTTTGCCATGAACAAATACTCTACCGATATCGACTTGCTCTGTAATACTTATACCCTCCGTGGATATCTCGATCACATCGCCGTTAGTCGCTACTACAACATTTTTTTCAATTAAGCCTTCAGTTAAGGCAAGCTGCGCATGACGCAACAAATGCCTATATTCCCCATGGATGGGAACAAAATACTCCGGTCGAACGATCTTTAGCATCGTTCGGAGCTCTTCTTCCCTTGCATGCCCAGAAACATGAACATCGGCAATTTTTTCATACATGACATTCGCGCCGCGTCTGGTGAGTTCGTTGATCATCCCATTGATTGCTTTTTCATTCCCCGGAATGAATCGGGATGAAAATATAACCGTATCCCCTTCTTTAACCTTCAAATACTTGTGACGTTCGGACGCCATTAACGCCAAAGCGGACATCGGCTCTCCCTGAGAGCCCGTGGACAGCACCGCTACCTGACTGTCTGGAATCGATTCAAGGTCCTTTATATCAACAAGAATGTTGTCCGGTATTTTTAGGTAGCCTCTCTCCGACGCTATACGAGCATTAACCGCCATGGAGCGCCCTACGAGAGCAGCTCTTCTATCATATTTTTGCGCAACCGTAAGGGCTTGTTGCAACCGGTGGATATTGGAAGCGAATGTTGCAATCAAGATTCTGCCATTTGCCTTGGCAAATATTTCCTCGAATGATCTTGTAAGAGAGCTTTCGGATTTGGTTCGTCCGGGGAATTCCACATTCGTGCTGTCTGAAAAAAGAGCTAACACGCCGGCGTCGCCGAATTCTTTTAGCTTTCTTATGTCGGTATGTTTGCCGTCAATGGGATTGGGGTCAATCTTGAAGTCACCAGTGAAGATAAGCTTACCAATTGGAGTCTGAACCATAATACCCACAGAGTCTGGGACAGAATGGCACATTGAAATGAAATCCAGCAAAAAAGGACCCAGATGGATTGGTGTATCAGGTGAAATGACAATTCTGTTCGTGGAATTCAGAAGGCCGAATTCCTCGAACTTGTTTTCAATAAACCCCATGGTCAGCGAAGTAGCATAAACAGGGGCGTTAAATTTTTTCATCAGATATGGCAATGCGCCAATATGGTCTTCGTGCGCGTGGGTGATGACTACTCCCAGGATGTTTTGTTCCAACCTGCTAAACACGTCGAGATCTGGAATTACATAATCAATTCCAGGCATCGACTCATCAGGGAACATTAGGCCGGCGTCAATCACAAACGCGAATTCGTCCCAAATTACCAATGTAGTATTTAGGCCGATTTCCCCCAAGCCACCGAGAGGCAGCACTTTGACGCTGGGCGTTTTATTACTACCCATAGGCAATCCAAGAGATTTTAATGTCAGGGTCAAACAATATCACTAATCGAGCGTGTCCCCACCTGACATTTTGTTGCTGGTCCATGCCTCTTACTGAAACACCAGGATTCAGGAGATATAACCCGCTATGAGGTCACCTACTCCCGACGTTGAATATCCCATTTTGCCGGCCTCAAGACTCTTTATGTCATTATTAAGAGCCTTTATTACCGCATTTTCGATGGACTTGGCCGCCGCGGTTTCTCCCAGTGTTTCCAGCATCAAGGATCCAGCCAGGATACCCGCAAGCGGATTAATTACATTTTGCCCAGTGTATTTCGGGGCAGAGCCTCCGATGGGTTCGAACATCGATACTCCCTGGGGATTGATGTTCCCTCCTGCGGCTACACCTAGACCACCCTGTATCATTGCGCCCAGATCTGTGATTATATCGCCAAACATGTTGTCAGTAGCAATTACATCGAACCATTCCGGATTTTTTACAAACCACATGCAAATTGCGTCAACATGGGCGTAATCGGTTTTTACATCCGGATATTCTTTGGCTATTTCACCAAATGTCCTTGACCATAGCTCCCACGCATACGTAAGAACGTTTGTTTTTCCGCACAGAGTAAGCTTTTTTCTCTTTCCACGGGCCCTGGTCACTTCAAAAGCATATCTGAGAAGCCGTTCAATCCCTTTACGAGTGTTTATGGATTCCTGAATCGCAACTTCATCAGCGGTACCTTTTTTAAAATAACCGCCTGATCCAACATAAAAGCCTTCGGTATTCTCCCTAAGAACCACGAAATCAATGTCCTCAGGTCCTTTGTTCTTTAACGGGGTTTCAACGTTTGGATATAGCTTCACTGGACGTAGGTTCACGTACAGATCCAGTTCAAATCGCAACCTGAGCAAGATGCCCTTTTCGAGTATACCTGGAGGCACATCGGGATGCCCTATAGCCCCAAGGTAAATTGAGTCTGCAACTTTTAGCTCGCCAAGAACAGTGTCTGGCAGAATTTCACCTGTTTTAAGGTAACGCGCCCCACCGAGGTCGTATTCAAAATAATTTAACGAAAAACCGAATAAAGAGGCGGCCGAGTTTAACACTTTAACACCTTCACGAATTACTTCAGGTCCAGTTCCATCTCCTCCGACAACTGCAATGTTATAAGATCTAGACATCTAAACCTCGTTTTCTCTTTGGTTTATTTCTTGAGTCGACAATCTACAGCATTTGTCAAGTGTGAGCAAATTTTCATACTGATCAGTTAAAAAACCTGCAACCCAGCAGACATTTGCTCATCCCAAAAATTCAACGATAGAATTTACTATTTTTCGCGATACATCTTTCCCCAAACTTTTTACGTATTGAGTAGACTTCATGAAATCCCCGGCAATTACCTGATCCACAGATTCTTTTATCAACTTGAGGTTTCTACCCACCAATCTGCATGATCCCTGCTCACAATAAATCGGTCGTTCAGTATTTTCACGACAAACCAGACACGGCACATCAAAAAAACTGGCTTCCCCCTGAACTGACCCGGAATCGGAAAGAATCACTGAGCATCCGGACAACAATGACAGGAAATCAATATAGGACTGCGGTTCGACAATTTTAAGATTTGATAATTGATTTATTCGGTCATTGAAGCCAAATTCATTTAAAGTTTTCTTTGTCCTTGGATGCATCGGGAAAATTACAATTCCTGGCAGTGATTCAAGAATATTTATCACTTGCTCAAGAGCTGCTGGATCATCCACGTTAGATGGTCTGTGAATAGTAACAAGAATGTATTTTTTGGGGACAAGATCAAAATCTGACCACCGCTTGCGTTGCTCTATTCCCGATAAAAACAGGTTTAAAGTTTCGAGCATGATGTCACCGACGAGGAAAACTCGACCGTTATCAACTCCTTCTCGTTCAAGATTCTTCAGGCCTATCGGTTCTGACACGTAGAGCAGGTTGGATAAACAGTCCGTGAGCCTGCGGTTCCATTCTTCCGGCATCGTTTCGTCGAAAGATCTGAGTCCGGCTTCAACATGCGCAACAGGGATAAAGAGTTTCCTCGCCACCAGTGCCGCTGCCACAGTGCTGTTTACATCACCAACAACGATTACGAGGTCAGGTTTCACGTCCATACATACCTTTTCAAACTCGATCATGATCTTTCCGGTCATCTCGCCGTGTCTACCGGAGCCAACCCCGAGATGTCTTGCTGGAGCCGATAAACCAAGATCATCAAAAAACACCCCACTCATTAGATCGTCGTAATGCTGTCCGGTATGCACAATCATGTGATTGATGTCCGCAAATTTTTTGAATTGCCTTTCAATCGGCCCAACCTTCATAAAATTTGGACGCGCTCCAACAACACTAATTATTGTTTTGGCCATGGTTACCTCCCCCATTTCAGTAAAAAGAACTACAAAATCTCAGAGTCAATCCTCTAATAAAAGCCGGACAAGATTAGCAGATGAAAATTCTCCATTTGTGATAACATCAAAAACATTTTCTCCACCGAAAATCTTCTTAACTATTGTGGGCACATCAATTCCTTCTGAAGCCATCTGACGAGCCTGGTCCCTCAAATCCTCGCAACGAGCCACAAAATCGAGCAGCGCTCTGCGACCGTCACGTCGTACAGTACGGAGAGACGTGAACAGAATTGCTGATTTATCCATTATTTCGATGAGTGTCTTCATTGAATCCAGCATCTGGGAAATATTCATCTCAGGTCCTGCCACGGTTAGTTGATTACCTATGAACAGGTCTCCCGAAAATACCCAACCCTTGCTTCGTTCGACCAACGAAATATGATCTTCGCTATGGCCGGGAGTGCTTACAACTTCAAAGCGGAAATTTGAGGTTTCGATCACTGACGGGATTGGTTTAGCCTCACTCGGTTCGGCTGAACCCCATGCCTGTTCTCGATACCATGCAACTTTTTCAGGAGATTTAATTCTTGGAATAGCTAAGCTGCTAGCAAAAATCGGTAACCCAAATTTTTCCTGTATGAACTTGTTAGCCCCTATATGGTCCTCGTGGCTGTGGGTATTTACTACCGTGTGGACTTCTGAGTCGTAGAGGAACGTAGCAAAGTCTGGAAGGGTTTTTGCGCTACCAGTATCAATCAGGAGTCCATCGACCAGATATGAAGAAACCCAGTAATAAGGCTCCCCGTTAAGTTCTGCGGCTAGTTTGATCTGCCTGACTTCCCCAAATTCACTGATTTCTATCATTTCGTGGATTAAACTTTCGTCTGAAAATTGCGTTATATCCTATAGAAATATATTATAAGTGAACTATAGGCAATCCCTGTAAGATATTCTTTGGAGGTCAAACATGAACCTGCTCCAAAAGGGAGAAAAGGCCCCTGATTTTTCATTGATCGACCAGAACGGTCAGACCGTAAATTTGTCAGCATTCAGAGGCAAGAAATTGTTGGTTTATTTTTATCCAAAGGCCGACACGTCCGGCTGTACTAAACAGGCTTGCAACGTACGAGACGCTGCGCCAGATTTATCCAGCCTGAATGTGGTAGCGATGGGAATAAGTCCTGATAAACCGGATAAACAGAAAAAATTCGATGACAAATATCAGCTTGGTTTTCCCCTGCTTTCAGACCCCGACCACGTTGTGGCCAAAAGCTACGGAGCCTGGGGAGAAAAAAAGATGTATGGAAAGACGTATGAGGGCATCATCCGCTCAGCATTTTTGATCGACGAGGACGGTAAAATTGTGCAAGCATGGTATAAGGTCAGTCCTGGAGATACTGCGCCCAATATTTTGAAGGCGTTGTCAAATTAGTTTTATAGGATGGAAAACAACTTTTGAGATTCGTTGATCAGGCTAAAATTAAAGTAATATCGGGAAAAGGAGGGAATGGTTGTATAAGTTTTCGCCGGGAAGCTTTCGTTCCCAAAGGTGGCCCAGATGGAGGTGACGGCGGTAAGGGAGCTGACGTGATAATCAAGGCCGATGAATCAATCAGCACTCTTCTTGATTGTCAATACCAACAATTTTATCGTGGTCGAAAGGGCGCAGATGGTAGAGGCAAAAACCAAACGGGCCGATCCGCTGACAACTTATACATTCCAGTTCCGCCAGGCACTCAGATTTTCGACGCCGATACAGGTGTTTTAATCGCAGACCTCGATGACCCCAACAGTTCGGTAATTGTTGCCAGGGGCGGACGTGGCGGTCACGGGAATGCCCGTTTCGCAACGGCAAGGAACCAGGTCCCCCGTCGCGCTCAGCCCGGTGGCCCTGCCGAAGAACGCGAACTGAGGCTAGAGTTGAAATTGATTGCCGACGTGGGATTGGTGGGTCTTCCCAACAGTGGCAAATCGACCTTGATATCCAGAGTCAGTAACGCCAGACCGAAGATTGCGGACTATCCTTTTACTACTAAGGTTCCTGGATTGGGGGTTGTTCGGGCCCCAGATGGAAGAGATTTTGTAATGGCAGATATTCCAGGACTGATCGAAGGGGCTCATGAGGGATTAGGCATGGGGGATCGTTTTCTGAGACATATCGAGCGCACTCGACTTCTTTTGCATCTGATTGATCCTTCACCTGTTCTCGAACCATCCGCAATCGAGCGATTCAGAATCATCATGACGGAGCTTTCGTCTTACGGACTCGATCTGTTCAAAAGATCCATGATTGTGGTTATCACTAAAATTGATATCCCTGAAAATAGAGTTGCTGCAGATCAGCTTTGCCAATTTATAGGAGAACAGGGCTTGCCTGTTAAAGCTATTTCCGCCTTAGCTGGGGAAGGAATAAAGGACTTGCTTCTTGAGATTTCCAGGTTGCTTAGAGTTTTAGGATCACGTAAATGAAGGTTGAAGAAATTAGAAAAGATGTTGTTTCCAATATTCGAAGAATAGTGGTGAAACTGGGATCAAGTGTCGTTACCACCGATAAAGGATTGGACCGTAAAATAATTAGAGGAATTTCCGAAGAGATTTGCAATTACAATAAAGTAGGCAAAGAATTTATTATAGTGTCTTCAGGCGCTGTGGCGGCAGGGGTTCGCAGGATGGGCTTAAAGGATGGAACCCGTACTATACCCCAGAAGCAGGCTGCGGCCGCAATCGGCCAAAGCCGATTGATGGCCGCTTACGACGAAGCGTTTTCACGACATGGCGCTCGAGTAGGTCAAATGTTATTGACTCGAAATGATCTCGTCAATCGCCAGCGATATTTAAATGCCCGGAACACTCTGACCACTCTACTGTCCTGGGGAGTCACCCCGATAATCAACGAAAACGACAC
>JBMFSZ010000029.1:0-16519 GCA_049967315.1 Desulfomonilaceae bacterium | reverse complement strand
CCAATAGCTGGATACAAACGCCTCAGGGATATCGAATCGGAGAAGCGGGCCTGGTCTATCCTGTAAACTGGCTGGAAGTTATCTTCAATCCTTCGTTCCCCTACCGTTTTGTCCATATGGTCACCGCAGCCTACCTGACCACCGCCTTTGTTGTGGGAGGCATAGGCGCATACTATCTGGTGAGTGGTCGTCACCAGAAATGTGCTCGCGTGATGTTTGGTATGGCCATGATCATGGCCATTTTTGTTTCGCCGCTTCAATTCTTTTTAGGGGATCAGCACGGTCTGAACACTCTGAAGCACCAGCCGGCCAAGGTGGCTGCCATGGAGGGTCTCTGGGAAACCAAGCTCGGAGCGCCCCTCAATGTCTTTGGATGGCCAGATCAGGAGGCTGAAAAGACAAAGTATGCGATCGAGATTCCGAAACTTTCCAGCCTAATTCTAACTCATGACCTTAATGGAAAGGTAGTGGGGTTAAAGGCGTGGCCCAAAGAAGATCGTCCACCGGTTTGGGTAGTCTTTTGGTGCTTCCGCATTATGGTAGGGCTTGGCGTTTTGATGATCTTTACCGGCTTGGCTGCGTTGGTTCTTTACCTGAAAAAACAATTATTTGAGGCGACGTGGTTTCATTACTGGTGTATGGCCATGACTCCGGCCGGTTTCCTCGCCGTGCTGGCGGGATGGTTTGTAACGGAGGTCGGAAGGCAGCCATACATCATCTACGGAGTGATGAGGGCCACAGAGGCAGTTTCACCGGTAGGGGCTCCCCCAATGGCCATGTCGCTTACGGCCTTTGTTCTCACTTATGGGTTCATTTTCGGGGCTGGAACCTATTATATTTTGAAACTCATCCGAAAGGGCCCGGATTCCGAAGAAGAAGTCTACGGCGCTCACGGAGTCAAGAAGCCGCCGCTGTTGACGGGACTGGTCTCAGAAGAAGGAGGACCCAATGTTTAGCTTCGAAAGCTTCCTGGATCTGCCTCTAATATGGCTTTGCCTTATCGGCGCCGCAATCTTTCTCTATGTCCTGCTGGACGGCTTTGATTTGGGTATTGGCGTGCTCTTCCCCTTTGCTCCCACTGATCAATGCCGGGATCGCATGATGAATTCCATCGCGCCCTTCTGGGACGCCAACGAAACATGGCTGGTTCTGGGTGGTGGCGGACTGTTTGCGGCGTTTCCCCTGGCGTACGCGATTCTTATGCCTGCCCTTTACATTCCGGTGATCTTGATGCTCTTGGGGCTCATTTTCCGAGGCGTTGCCTTTGAGTTCCGGTTCAAGGCGACCCGATACCGTAGACTGTGGGACTACTCTTTCCACTTCGGGTCTCTTCTGGCTGCCTTTATGCAAGGAATGATACTGGGAGCTTTCGTTCGCGGATTTCATGTCGAGGGCCGAAGTTTTGCCGGTGGATCTTTCGACTGGCTGAATGCGTACAGCGTAATGACGGGAATTGCGCTGGTATTCGGGTATGCGCTCCTCGGAGCCACCTGGCTGGTGATGAAGACCGACGGGGTTACCCAGGAATGGGCGCGAAGGAGCGCATCGTATGTCTTGGCCTATGTAGGCTTCTTTATGGTAATTGTCAGCATCAGTATGCCAATGATGAATGCTGGTGTTAAGAGCCTTTGGTTTAGTATGCCCATGTTTTTCTATTTGCTACCTATGCCCGTTTTGACCGCCGGCCTGTTCGTTCAAATCTGGCGAGATTTGCGCGGTACGAGCGAGTATCGCCCCTTCGTCTTGAGCCTCCTGGTCTTTCTCATGGGCTACATTGGGCTGGTTGTAAGCTTCTGGCCCTGGATCGTTCCCTTTAACGTTACCTTTCGACAGGCAGCGGCGGCCGGTCCGTCGCAATCGCTGCTACTGGTGGGTACCGTCATTCTGTTACCGGTCGTTTTGATTTACACCGCCTTCTGCTACTATCTCTTTCGGGGAAAGGCATCCCATGAAGGCGCTTACTGAAAAGCGACGTCAGTGGCTTTGGTTTGCTGCGCTTTGGCTCGGAGGGCTATTGGCGACCATTTTTCTGGCTTTCCTAGTCCGATCTATAGTATCGATACTGTAGATAGCAAGCGGTTGAATTTGGTTATTCATCGATGGACCGTGAGACTACCACAAATCTATGAACAAACTCAGGCAAATAGTCGGTCTTGTGGTGAGTCTTCTGATTGTTTGTGGAATTGCAGCCCTTGGCGGTTTTCTTACCAATCTCTCTGTAGGAAGTTGGTATCCTTCGCTTCACAAGCCTTCCTGGACTCCAACCGGGGCTACGATTGGTACCATATGGACGATCCTCTACACCTTAATTGGGATCGCCGCCTGGATCGTTTGGCGGAGCGCTTCTGAACGACGACAACTCCCACTCGCGATCTATGCCTTACAGCTCCTCCTGAATTTGGGTTGGTCGATTCTATTCTTCGGCCTGAGGAGCCCAGGCTTGGCGCTTATCGAGATTGGCGTTTTGTGGTTAGCGATTCTGGCAACTTCCGTGGCGTTCTGGAAGGTCTCGAGGCTGGCAGGTGTCCTGATGGCGCCATATCTGTCATGGGTGACCTTCGCTGGAGTCCTCAACGCTCTTATCTGGAAGATGAACTAACCCCCAGCGGGCCTTGACACGTATAAAATTTTAACGGTCAAGGGAGCCTCGGTACAATTAGCTTTGAAGATCGGCCTCTCCAAAAGGCTCTTTCATCTTTTTGGCGAGTTAACAGCTTGATGGCCCTACCAGAAAGGACTTGTCAACTCCCTGTTTCTCTCGGCTCCGGATTTATGGCGAGTAAACTGGAAGATTTCATGATTTGGTTACTGAAGAAGATTTGAAGACAGTTGTTTGGGGAAGCCAAGTAGAAGCTATGGATAGAGATATACACCAAACAAAAAAGGCTACTGAAAAATTCCAGTAACCTCTTGAAATCATTGGTAGCGGGGAGAGGATTTGAACCTCTGACCTTTGGGTTATGAGCCCAACGAGCTACCTGGCTGCTCCACCCCGCGGTATCTTTTTAAATTATCACATACATTTATTATGTCAACCCCGTTTTGGAAGATTTGTTCGCAGACACAATTTCTTTTCGGAGCTTGAACATATCTTCTGCAATTACCAACGATGTCAGATACGGAACAAATCTGGACGGATTCTTCCGTAATATACCGAATAGCTGTTTCCAGTACTGTATCCTGGCGCGTGACACAATTCCCTGTCTCCAACTCAACCGAACAAGCTGGCTAATATCAAGTAAAATGGTGCTTAAACCGGGCTTCACAGCCGGATTCCCGGGAATTCCTTCCCCAGTCGTCTTTGCCATAGCCTTCCTGGTTGGCCTCATTGTAAGATAATAGTTGTAAGCGCGTGTCAGGAAATTTGAAGGACTATAAAGTTCTGTCCAAACTTCCTCGAATTCGTGATCAATTTCCTCTGCAGGTCTGGAAGGAATATAATTGAAGTCCGATGTTATGAAATTACCCCCGGCCTTGCCTTTGAGTAACCTTCCTTCGGCTTCAAGTCTGTCCCAAAGCTTTGTGTTGGGAATCGGCTGAAGTTTATTGAACATTATTATGGGAATATTCGCTTCATTGACAAAAGCTGTAATTCTTTCGCCCATTCCAGGTTTTTCGCCATCAAATCCGATAATGAAGCTTCCTAATACTGTAAGGCCGTTCCTGTTAATATTTTTTACTGATTCCAGAAGGGGATTTCTAATGTTCTGGAATTTGTTGGCCCCGGCCAAAACATCCTCATCAGGGGATTCCAAGCCCACAAAGACAGTGGCGAAGTTGGGCTGAGTCATGAGGTCAATCAATTCATTATCTTGCCCCAAATTAATTGAAGCCTGTGTGATAAAGCTGAAAGGGCTACCGTTTGCCTTCATCCAGATATCCATATGTTTCAGGAGATCTACAGCGTGTTTCCTGCTCCCTATAAAATTATCATCGCAAATGAATATTACGCCACTCCATCCGAGTTTGTGCAGAGTCTCAAGTTCTTTTACGACTTGGGGAGGGGTCTTATACCTAGGCTTGGAACCGTACAAATTGATGATGTCACAAAACTCACAGCCAAAAGGACAGCCTCTGGAGGTTTGTATTCCCATGGCCCCGTATTTTTTTAATTTGAGCAGATCAAAACGGGGTAGCGGTGACAGGCTTAAATCAGGTTTTTCGGGATTTTCTATGACGAGGCCGTTTCCCTTTTGATTAAGGCTTTCAAGAAGTTGAGCAACGGTGTTTTCACATTCGCCTCGAACGACGAAATCGCATCCAGCGGCAATTAGTTCTTCAGGTAGAGAAGTGGGATAAGGGCCTCCCACAACAACTGTTTTGGCTTTACTCTTAGCTTCCCTTACCAGTTCAAGGAGGTTGTTTTTTTGAATCAACATCCCCGACATCATAACGATATCAGGCCAATTCCAGTCCAGATCCGAAATGGGTTGGGCCGCAAGATCCACCAGCCGTAATTCCCAATCCCTGGGTAATAGGGCCGCCAACGTCAGCAAGCCCAAAGGAGGGACCATAGTTTTTGCCCTGAGGAATTTTAGCTGCTCTGGGAAACTCCAGTATGACGGAGGAAACTCCGGGTTTATCAACAATATTCTCAATCACTTATCCTTAAAATATACTAACAGAAAGATTTCCTGTAAATTCTGTAAGTGCTGCATTTACTACAGCCCATTTCAATCTCTGTTGCTATAACATCTGCATTGTCTTCCAGGTTCCAGCCACATTCCATGAGCTGAATCTTTTCATGTCCACGAAAAACCCTGTCCAGATGATGAAACATGACCAGGGGGACACCTAATCTCTTAAACTTCCTTTTTACGCCAGCCATGGCTGTTCGTACGCCGACTACGAAATGTTTTCTCAACAAAAGTTTCATACCGGTGATCAACCCCAACCGCCCATTGGCCTCTTTAAGCAGTGGATTCATGTCTGGCAGAACCATGCCCACACCGACAGGTTCTCCATCGTACAGCATGAAAAACACAAATTCTTCGTCAAAAACTCTTTTAAGATTAGCCCCCATCTCCTCTATTTCTTTATCAGTCATCGGCACAAACCCCCAATTTTGGGACCATGCCTCATTGTATATTTCTGCAAAGAGCTTGATGTCGGAATCGAAATTGGATCGCGAAATGTTTCTAATACTAACGTGCCCCTTGCTCAGCATTCTTTTGCCAAGCCGTTCAATGCGCGAGCTGGGAGGATCTGTCTGTTTGATTCTGAAAGTATAAAGATCCTTCTCTTTGACGTAGCCGGCATTTTCAACCAGGTCAGGGTAATATGGGTGATTCCAGGGCATCATGAGTGCGGGAAACTCTTCGAATCCTTCCACCAATAGACCAACTTCATAATTGGTGGAAGGGTTTAAGGGACCTCGAATGAACTGCATACCTTTCGCTTTGACCCACTCTTCAGCGCAAGCAAACAACGCTTTAGCTACTTCCGGGTCATTGAAACATTCGAAAAAACCCCAGATCCCCATTTTTTCTTTGTGATAATCGTTGTAATTTCCGTCTATTATGGCTGCAATCCTTCCAACTGGGACGCCGTTTTTCTCTGCAATGAACAGCTCTCGTCTCGAAAACTCCCAAAACGGATGCTTTTTAGTATTCAAGAGTTTTTTGAAATCGTATTTCAGGGGTGGGACCCAATTCGATTTTCGTGGATAGATAGACCACGGTAAATTCGTAAACTGGTTCATGTCCTTTCGGGTCCTAACCGTGAAGATCTTTATATCACTCATGTTTTTTTGCCTCGTGTTTCAGGTAGCTCGGTGATTTCCAGATTCGTGATATTCTCGCGCAAATTCCAGAAAGTCGCGGTATGCCTTATCCAGGTCATAGCCAAGCGCTTCGGAATGGGTAGCAAGTCCCTGGTGGAACCAGCGGTACCACCGATCAATGTTTCCCGGATCATCCCTGATAATCTTGGAAAACAAATCAGTGCCGGGATAAGGGGTCACCATATTTATTTCAACATGATCCGGTCTTGCTCTTGCAATCAGATTTTTGCTTAACTCTATGTCTTCTGGGGTCTCTCCAGGAAATCCGATCATGAAAAACGCGTGAGATTTGATCCCTTCATCCCTGAGGATCCTCACCGCGTCTATCACCTGCTCGTTGGTTTCTCCCTTTCTAATGAGTTTCAGGATTTTTGGGCTACCACTTTCGATTCCTAATGTGACGCGTTTAAAATTTGCCTCACTCATTTTTTGGGCTAACCTTTTATCAAGTGTGTCAGCTCTAACGCCCCCCGTAAACTCAAAGCAGTTAAGGCCGTTTGCAATTATGGCGTCCAGGAGTTTCATAGTGCGGGTTTTGTTGATGGTAAAAGTATCGTCAAGAATCTTTACGACATGATATCCCGGCAACACGTCAGATGCATCCGTATATGCCGGGTGACGGACCAGATATTTTTCAGATCTTCTGCGGATATCCTGAAGTTCGAGGATAATGGAGTCAATCGATCGCAGGCGAACCTTCTTCCCCCAGATATTTCTTGAAGCGCAATAGGCGCAGTCGAATGGGCATCCTCGACCAGTCATGAGGACATCCCCAAAATAAAGAGTCCTGTCGATCAATGATCGGTCTGGGATCGGTAGCGTGTTTAAATCACCGATGAGCTCGGCCCTGGCGTTAACTACAAATTTGCCATTTTTTTTCCATACAAGAGATCTGACCTGTGAGAGATCAGATGAACCTTCAAATTCCTGTAACAGATCAACTATCGCTTGTTCTCCTTCGCCAACTACAGCCATATCTGCTGATGTGTAAACGAGGCTCTGCTCAGGAAGCACGGTGGGGTGACTTCCCCCAAGAATCACAGGAATACCTCTATTTTTCAGATGGTTTACGAGTATCCTGGCAGTATCAAGGGAACCGGAATTGCACGTGATCCCAACCAGATTCGGCTCGTGTGCGACGATGGTAGATTCAGCCAATTCCCAAAAGTCGTTTTCCCTGTCCTTAAGAAGGGCCTCCATTTGAGGAATTCGAGCGTTCATGAACAATTCCGGATCAGAGGTAGGCGCAATGCTGGGAGGAATGTCTTTGCGAACGAAATTTTCCCCATCAACTATAACCACTTGCCAATCGGAGTTTTGAGTAACGTAAGAGGCAAGATAAAGAAGATTTAGAGGGTAGGTCTTCATCTTCGGGATGGTAAGCCCGAACAGGGAATAAAAAGGTGGGCGAACAAGGACCAATTTCATTGATTGAATCCTAATCTATGTTTCCTGAAAGTTTAATTCCGGCTATTTTTTCAAACAAGGCCTTGTACCGTGCAGCTCGTTCCTCCCAGGAGTGTTCTTTGATCATAATACTCATCACCCGCTTCCGCTTTTCGGTAGGTGGTTCACTCAAAAGCGCCTTGCAACCATAAACAAGCCCATCCATGTCCCCATAATTAAACACTCTGCCAAAACCGAGTCGCCTAATAAGGCTGTTATTTAAAATCGGCTCTTCGGAGAGTACAGGGAGGCCTCCACGCAGATAAGTATAGATTTTGGAAATATCATTGTCAAAAGGCTCTGGACCTGCAGCCAAAGCCAACCCAATGTCCGCGTGATAGATGTAGTCCCATGTTTCAATTTCACATTTTGGCCCATGATTAACTATCAGTGGATTCAATTCAGTTGTGGTCCCGTCACCGTACATCAAGGTCTTGTTTGACCCCACAAGATGGATTTCAGCGAAATTTGATAGTCTTATGGCCAGGTTGTTCAACATGGTCAGCATTCTTGCAGAGGCTATACTTCCCAGAAACAGCAGGACCTTTTTGTGGGTTCTGTAAGGACGAAACCCTGGCGCAGGGATCACCGAAGGGCATCCGGTAGGAACCAAGGCCGTCTGCACGGCGTCACCGTACATATTGATCCATCTGGACCGGTTTTCTTCGTTGTTGAAAATCACAGTATGAGCTTTTTGGGCAATGAGGCGCTGGCACTGGAGTAGACTGGCCCTGAAACGCTCGTCCCTTCGTGGATACGCTTCATCAACTACTCGGACGATCCGTGAGACGACATTTTTTCTTCCGTTGGGTACCAAGCGGATAGAATCGTGATAAGAGGTTTTGATAATTTCATAGCGATCTTTTTCATCTAATCGATCTAGCCCGTAAACGGGAATTCGGCCATCCACCATTGCTGGCTGGACATTAGGCGCCAGAATCTCAGTTTGTAGCCCTAAGTCCAGTAACCCTGCGGCGATAGCTCGCAGTCTCACCAAATCAATTCCTGTCGGAATGGCCAGAGGATCCTTATGAAAAATTATCGCAACACGCATGACAAGAAAATATTATTAACGTAAAACTTAATTTTTATCACAAAAAATGAACATAGGCATTCTCTGAGTTCAAAAGTAACTGGAGATTCATTTGACTCTACCAGTTTTTCGACATCAGGACAGTAATGACTCATAATTAATTGATCGTCGTGGTATTATTTTTTTCGAGGCATTATTTGAGCATGCTTAATCATTCCCGTAAACTTTTGATAGTCACCCCTGAATTCCCGCCAAAACAATGGGGCGGGCTAGCGCGAACAGTTCTCAAAGTGGCGGTTCATGCTTCAAAAATTGGGTTTGAAACACATGTCGCCTGTCTAACGGTATCGTCTGAAACGGTCATCCTCTTGGATGAAAATGTCCAGACCGAATCGTTTCAAGGAATTACAGTTCATAACATCATCGCAGGAAAAGAAAGAATCCTGGACAATGGACGGGATATTTGGGATTGCCCTCACAATCTTTCACTCCAGATGATGTTTCAATCCCTGGAATTCCTCGATATGAGGGAAGATTACGATATTTTTCAGTCTTTTTTTCTCTATCCAGTGGGCTATATAACTGGCCTGTTGGCCACCAAACGCGGGAAGCCCATGATCTCGTGTGTAGTTGGAAACGATGTAAACAGGTATTTTTTTAGTCCCGAAAAAGTGGCGGTTTGCAAGAGCGCCCTGGAAAATTCACACTTTGTGGTGGGTTTAAGTAATGATTTGATCCAGCTTGCAAACTCATTAAGCCCCATCCTGCAAAAATCGGGCGTAATATACAATTCGGTGGAGATCCCTGAGGTCTCGTGGAATCCATCCTCAGAGGCAGGTGAACCTTTTAAAATAGGATGCGCCGGGATCTTTAAGTATGCCAAAGGATTGCCATACCTTCTCAAAGCCGTTGCGACTTTGTCACAGTCCTGGAATGTCATGCTGGAACTTCGTGGGCAATTAAGAGACTCCGAAAAGGATATATTTTATGAGATGCTCACTAGAACTGGATTACAACATCTGGTAGTTTTGCTCGATCCGCTCCCACATGAAGAGATCCCGAGATGGCTTAGTGGGCTTGACATATTTGTATTGCCATCAATTACTGAAGGATGTCCAAACATTTTAATGGAGGCGCTAGCAGCGGGAGTTCCAACGGTGGCTACCAGAGTAGGAGCCGTGTGCGAGTTGATCGAGGATGGGATTTCAGGGATATTGACACCGCCGGGAGATTCGGCCGCATTGGCCAAGGCCATCGAGCGATTACTCAGCGATCCTAATTTAATGGGCAATTTGTCAGGTTCGGGCAGAGAAAGAATGAGAAAATTCAATCTTAATCTTGAAAGGAGCAAGTGGGAAAAAGTTTACCGGAAATTTGCAGACATAGAGCTTTTCAAACAGAATCAAGATAAATAGATTAATAGGAATGGTCCTAAGCTAGCTAAAAGGTAAATCGCCCACAATCATGGCAATCCAGCAAAAAAGATACCCTGATGATCACTGGCTTAGATCGGATGATCAGGAGAGCGCTCTCAAATCGTATCTTGATCAACAATCAAAGGTGTACAGCAAGATTAAAAATGGCTATGTCCAAGAGTTGTTAGGTGATCTGGAGGGTAAGCGAGTCCTTGACTATGGATGTGGGGCGGGCCTGTTCTGCGTATATGCGGCCAAGGCGGGCGCAGTGGAAGTATTCGGGGTAGATGCCGAAGAATCGGCGCTTGCCACGGCACGATATTTCACGAAACTTGAAGGAGTGTCCAAACATTGCGCTTTCGTCAAAAGTGCTGGCTTTCCCAGTTTTGCTATTCGGCGAGGCTTCGATGTGATCCTGATGAAAGATGTAATTGAACATGCTCCTGACGATCACCAATTACTTGAAGCCGCAGCAAAGGCATTAAATCCTGGCGGTATCCTCGTTATAAGCACTCAGAATTCGATGTCTCTGAACTACGCCGTGCAGGGGACTTATCATCGGGTTCTGCGACAGGACAAGGAATGGTACGGCTGGGATGAGACCCATCTGAGATTTTATAATCCCATTGGACTGTCCAAAAAGTTGAGGTCGGTAGGGCTTCAATGTGAAGCCTGGCGGTCGGTTTATATTGTCCCTTATAAGATCCCGAGGCTTAGAGTTGGGGAAAAGAAATTCTATCGAATCGACATGTTAAGTTGGATAGATCGCATATTGGGGGCAGTATTCCCATATAATCGGTTGGGATGGAATATTATTGTCAGGGCGCGTTCATCACGACTTGTAACCACCAAAGCTTGTTTCGAATCAGTTATACGTGCCCCTTTCCCCGCTGCGCCCGTGTCGATAAACAGAGAATCACTGAATCTCACTAAGGAATCCGTTTCCCGCGCCTGTGGACAGACCTAAACGGTGCACAGTCCCATCCGTATGTATAAGGTATGTGGTGTCGTGGGGGAAACGTACGAAAAGGGTTTCTTCAATTTTCAGATCGAGGAACAACCTCACAAAGGCCCTGTTGAGGCCGGCGTGAGCCAAAATTATTATACATCTGTCATTGGCAAGGGAGCGAATCTCCTCAATAAACGGAATTAGCCTTTTTTCTCCGTCCTGATAACTTTCGCCTCCTGGAGGTCTGTTTGTCCAGTTGGGTCTGATGGTCCGATCGCCTAGCACCACATCGTCGCGCTTCAACCCTTCCCATTTACCACATGATAATTCGGCTAGTGCTGACCTGAAGCGCACGGGGATACTCAAGATTTGTGAATATATGGATGAACTGAAAGCCGCTCTACCAAGAGAGCTTGAATAAATCATTTCAGGCCGAAAACGAGAAATTAAACCCGGCATTTTATGAGTTTCAGCAAGGCCTGCTGAAGTCAAGGGGGAGTCGGTTTGACCTTGAATAATACCGGCAAGATTAAAGCGTGTTTGTCCGTGTCGGGCTAATATGATCATGACAAAAACTTACTTGAAAAACACCCAAAAACATATTTGAATGCGATAACAATAAATGTATACAATTATATTTTAAAGTCGCTTAGAATTGATGGATTTTAACAAAAAATGAACGAATTTGTCGAAAAAACTAAAGAAGCCATATGCACGGGATTTTGGTTCGGTCATTCGCCGGTAGCTCCGGGAACAGCGGGCACTATACCAGCCATTTTTATATACGCGCTTATCAGAATCTTTTTGGGCCCTGAATTTCAAAGAGTTGCTGTATTAGGCTTTCTTGTGGCGTCATGTCTAGGTTGCATAGCATGGGGAGAGTGGGCCGAAGTTCGAAGCGGTAAAAAGGACCCCAGTACGTTCGTCTTGGATGAGATTGCAGGTTTTTTTCTAACAGTACTCTTCTTTTCAACCCCTAGCGGTATACTTACTATTTTCTGGGCATTTATGGCCACGCGGATTTTTGATATCATTAAACCTTTTCCTGCGAATGCTATACAGGACGCGCATGGAGGATGGGGGATTCTACTTGACGATTTGTTTGCTTCTGTTTACGCGATAATTTTTTTAAGACTTTTTGCGTGGATTTTTCCCGGTTTGACAGGTTTTTAGGTCTTGCTAGGTCATAGGGATTTTTCCCCGGACCTTTATCCTTGACTTTTTGTCTGCATAATGCTTTATTAAAACGTTATTGCTAAGGAGGGTTTATGATGTACGCCATCGTCCAAACCGGCGGTAAACAATATAGGGTTGCTCCTGGCGACCAGGTAAAGATTGAAAAAGTTCTGGGTGATCCGGGTCAAATTGTTGAACTGTCGCAGGTACTCGCTGTTGTAGACGAACAGGGACCAATTTTTGGAACCCCCCTGCTCGTCAACGTGACGGTTAAGGCTAGAGTGGTTAAGACGGCTCGTGACCGGAAAATTGTTGTCTTCAAGAAAAAGAAAAGGCATGGTTACCACAAGAAACAGGGACACAGACAGTGGTATTCGCTTTTGAAGGTCGAAGAAATTAATAAACTCGGCGCTACTACGGCCGAAAATTTCGGCGAAAGTCCGGTTAAGACTGACGCGTCCGAACAATCGTAAAAGTGGAGGATAGGCCATGGCTCATAAAAAAGCTGGAGGAAGTTCACGCAATGGAAGGGATAGCCCTGGTCAGCGCCTCGGAGTGAAACGATTTGCGGGCCAGGTTGTTCGAGCCGGAAATATCTTGGTACGCCAGAAAGGCACTAGGATCCATCCTGGTTTGAATGTTGGTGTGGGCAAAGATTACACGCTCTTTGCAAAAATTGATGGAATAGTCGAGTTCCGTCCAAAAGACAAACATCGCAAGCAAGTTTCCATTGTGCCTATGCCAGCGATTAGTGAATAACTAGAATCCGGCGCGTAACAAATCATCAGGATGAAGTTCGCGCCGGTCGTTTCTCTAACTCCCCCCAATTTATAGACATCCCAAAATGATTTCAAATGCCTAGGTAGGCTTCCTTGATGTGATCGTTGTTCAAAAACTCTTCACCTGTGCCCGAAAGGGTGATTCTGCCGTTTTCCAGCACATAAGCCCGATCACACATCGCTAAAGTATGATGAACATTCTGCTCCACCAATAGCACAGTCATACCTTGCCGATTAACCATTTCCACTATCTTGAATATTTCAGTAACCATTATCGGAGCCAATCCGAGTGAAGGCTCATCGAACATGACGAGTTTGGGCAATGACATCAGGCCTCTGGCAATTGCCGCCATTTGTTGCTCGCCACCTGAAAGAGTCCCGGCTGGCTGTTTGGCGCGTTCACGAAGCCGTGGGAAAATTTCGTAAAGCCATTCTAGAGTATGTTTACGTTTGGCCTTGGCTTCGCCAGAAAGAGATCCCAATATGAGATTCTCCTCGACCGTCATTTCGGAAAATAGACGCCGACCCTCGGGCACGTGAGCCAATCCATACCTTATGATCTCATTCGAAGGGACCTGGTCAAGTCTAATGCCCAAGAAATCGACGGATCCTGCCCTAGGTTTGACCAACGATGAAATCGTTTTCAACGTGGTTGATTTGCCTGCTCCGTTGGCTCCAAGGAGAACAACAATTTCTCCCTCGTGGACTTCGAAAGAAACGTCCCATAGGACCTGAAGATCACCATAAGCCACGTTCAATCCCTGGACTTTAAGCACGGTAATCCTCTCCAAAATAGGCCTTAACTACTTCACGGTCTGACGCAACCTGAGCTGGGGTCCCTTTGGCAATCACCATCCCATGATCTATGGCTACAATATAATCTGCAATTGTCATGATGACTTTCATGATATGTTCTACAATTATGATAGTTATCCCGGATTCCCGAATCTTCTTGATCAGTTCGATAGCCTCATCAAGCTCTGAAGGATTAAGGCCAGCGGCTGTTTCATCAAGAATGAGCAACTTGGGTTGGGTCGCCAAAGCCCTCGTGATTTCAAGTCGCTTTCTCGACGCTATCGGCAAACTTTTCGCCAGTTTGTCCTTGTATTGAGTTAACCCGCAAAACTCTATCGTTTCTTCAGCGAGACGCTGCGCTTCTGTTCTTGAATGGCGCCTAAGAAATGCGGAAGCTATCACGTTATCGAGAACCGTCATTCTCTTGAGCGGCTTGACTACCTGGAAAGTACGCCCAATTCCTCTTTGACAAATTTGATGAGGTTTGAGTCCTGAGATTTTTTCGTCCTGGAATATGATTTCGCCTTTGTTTAATGGAAAGTAACCATTGATCAGATTGAAAATCGTAGTTTTCCCAGATCCATTGGGCCCAATCAGACCACAGATCTCTCCTTGCTGAACCTCAAAACTGACTCCGTTTACAGCAGCGAGCCCTCCGAAGAATTTCACTATTTCCTGGACTTTGAAGAAAGCCATGTAATCCTCAAACAGCCTAGTCCCTGGATCTAAGAACCATCTTCCTGATAAGTGGCCAGTCTCCCACGATACCATTTGGCAGGAACAGGATCACCAATATTACGAGAATCCCAAAACTAAGAACATGGGCCTCACCAACAAACTTGATGACGCTTGTCATGAAGGGCCAGCCGGTAGATCGGCCTATGAAGTTGAGAAGGCCAAATCCCCCACTCCGAAAAATCTCCTGCACTGCGACCATGACAAAAGCGCCTACAAGAGGACCATAAATAGTGCCAACTCCACCGACAATTCCAACCAATATCGCCATTATGGAAATATCATGAAGCGAGAAAACGACTTTTGGGTCAATAAAACCCATGTAGTTGGTGTATAAGGCCCCGGATAAGCCTATCAGAAACGCCGAAATACACAGAGAAAGCATTTTGTAGTAGAGGGTATCGATGCCCATACTTTCCGCGGCGTCTTGGTCTTCTCGTATTGAAACGAAATAATATCCCCAGCGTGATCGCATAACACGGTCAACAATGACAATTGATAAAACAGCAATAGCCAGCGCTATATAGTAATATGGTATTTTTGAAACGAATGTCTGCATGATCAGTATCCCAATCATGCCATCTGTCAGCGATTCCCATATTGTGGCTATGTGACGAAAAATTTCATTCAGCGCAAGTGTAGCAAGCGCGAAATAAGGGCCTCTGAGCCGAAAACAAATCCACCCGAATGGAAACGCTATTGCAACAGAGAATATTGCTCCAAGAGGCAACCCCCACCAGGCTGACAATCCAAGCTTACTACTCAATAAAGCTGCGGTATACGCCCCAAATCCAAAAAAAGCCGCGGCTCCAAAAAGAACCTGTCCAGTAAACCCGGAGATCAGATTCCATCCGGAACCTATGGCCACCCACATGAGCACAAGTATCATGAGGTGCTGATAATAGGCTTCCCTTATTACCAGTGGCAATATTAGAAGTAGGCAAAGAATAAAAAGCGGACCGTAAGGTCTTTTCATGAAATCCTAAACCTTGGTTAAACGTCTAACTCCACCCGGAAGGAAAAGAAGAACCAAAAGAAAAATTACCAGCCCAACAAGTTCCTCAAAATCCATTCCGATATAGGTTGCTCCGAATGACTCAGCCAGCCCCAGGATCAAACCGCCAAAAATTGCGCCCACCGTGGATCCTAAGCCCCCTAATATGGTTATGATAAAGGCTTTCCTGGTGAACGGCCCTCCAATGTCAGGGAAAAGATAATAAATGGGAAGCAGTAATGTGCCCGCAGCTGCTACCAGACCTGAGCCAATCCCCATTGTAATGACTTTTATCTTTGCAGAATCAATGCCCATAAGTTCGGCAGCCTCGCTGTCCTGAGAAACAGCCCGAACAGATCTGCCAAGATCAGTTTTAATAAGAAACAGAAACAACCCCAAAGTAAGCAAGCACGCGATAACAAACGCAATGCTCAATGCAACCGAAAAAGATATACCACCCAAGTAAAAAGCGGCTGATGAATAGGAAGTTCTAACTGAGAGATAATTCGATGTGAAAATAAATCTGGCGACCTCCGTGAGAACCATTGCTATTCCAACTGTCATCAGGACCTGGTTTTCTGGGAGGATACTCTCAACTTTCATCAAAGGATTAAGCAGATATTTCTGAATCAGAATTCCCAGAGCAAAAAGTGCCGGCATGCTGACTAGTAATGTCGTATAAGGGTCCAGGCCAAGAAAGTGGAACAGTGTATAAGTAATATACATAGCGACCATCATGAATTGGCCATGGGCTAGATTGATAATGCCCATGACCCCCATGATCAGCGTCATGCCTAAACCAATAAGAGCGTAAAGTCCGCCTTTCAGGACGCCGGCCACCAATGTTTGAAGAAATACTTCCATTATACGACACTAGGCTTTCTAGGCACGAGTCGAAATCTACCCTGAACGCTTTATCTCTTGGACCACTCGGGAACGGGATATACATACGGTTTCGTGGCAACATTTTTAGGCCAAACCGTTTCAAGGATTCCTTTTTGCCATTGAACCAGATAGGTCGGCAATTGGTTTTGCTGTTTTTTCTTGCCGTATGAGACAAATTTTACCGGCCCAAACGCAGTCATGAGATCAGTTGACGCCATAGCGTCCCGAACTGCGGCTGGGGTCAGTTGTTTGGCACGCTTCAAGGCGTCTGCTACTACGTAAATGCAACCGTAAGCTTCGGCCCCATGGTATTCCGTTGGGCCTCCAAACCTCTTTTTGTAGTTTTCAAAATATTCTTTAGTCCCGGGGTACGGTAATTGTGGTGACCAAAGGTCTGCTGAAAACACATATTCTGCGGCGTCACCGGCATTTTTGGCAAACTCCGGGAGAGTGAAACCGGCCCCGCCCCCCACAAACAATTTGGGATTAAAGTTCAATTCTTTGGATTGCCTCATCAACAGGGCGGCGTC
>JBMFSZ010000028.1:0-16600 GCA_049967315.1 Desulfomonilaceae bacterium | reverse complement strand
ACAACGATAACTACCGGGGTCTCGGTCATACCCGCCAGGCTAACTGTTTCGGTCATCAGCGCAAAACCACCACCGGATGTGGCCACCATGCTGGGAGCGCCAACAAACGACGCTCCAACGGCCATATTGATTGCGGATATCTCATCTTCGGCCTGTTCCAGCACGAATTCCATGTCTTTTGCGTGTTCTGCAAGCGTTGTGGCAATAGATGTTGCTGGTGACATCGGATAAAAAGAATAGAACTTCAGTCCTGCCGCCATTGCGCCAAGCGCAATCGCTTCATTGCCGTTAATTGTCAGGTTGTTTCCAGGGCCATTGGGGGCAGGCAGGCCAGAAAAAATCAGATCCTTTGTGTGGGCCCATTCATAACCAGCGCTGAACGATGACAAATTGTGCTGAACCGCGTCGGGCGCATGTCTACCAAAAAAATCCTGCAGCACCTCAGAAATCGTGTCCCGAGGCAGACCAAGAAGTGAAGTCACTACTCCCAACGCCACGCTATTGCTGAATTTGTCGCTTGAGATCCCTGTAAATGGGACTCTCACGATTTTAGGATGGTCTGTGGAGAAAATTTCTTCATCTACGACAGCCAGACCCTTGTCGGAAAGCTCACCCAAGTGGGTGTCGACGGAATTTTTGTCCAGGGCAACCAGTAGATCCACCGATTCGGATGGGGCTATTATCTCTTTTTCGGAGATCCTGATCGCATAGGAATTGTGGCCGCCCCTAATCCGTGACTGATAACTCTGATTTACCACTATGTAGTAACCAGCTCTGACTATGCCTTTTGTAAGAATCTGTGACAGGGTTACGAGCCCTTGTCCTGCTTCGCCAGCTATAAGTACATTCACTGAATTTGTTCTCATACCACCTACCACCATCAAATTGTTAGCCTATTCTAGATGCGATGTGGTGGCCGAAGATTCCGGCGCTATAAAACAAGTAACGATTTGCAAAATCCGAGTCAAGGCTTAATCTACCAGCAATGATCCAAACAAAATATAAAGCCGGATGTTTAAAATCCGGCTTTATATCTAGGACTATATATAATTTTACCAATTGCTAACGCGTACTCGATGATATGATCAGCAACGGGTATGATCTGCAAAAATGTTGAATACGTTCTGCGCTTTCTGGCGGCCTCATGCTCAAATCACCACACTAATGCTGACTAACTAATCTTTTCTCCTCTACGAACTTTCTCGAGTGTTGACTCAAGGAGATCTCTGGCCCTATTTTTCTTGTTTTCAAATTCTTCCCTCCAGACATCAATTTTCTGAATGGCTTCGAGTTCCCAAGGGAGCCAATCTTTTTTGGCTCGACGACGGATTGATTTTTCCAGCTCGTTGGGAATTGGCGGGGTCGACAGTTCTTCGTAATGATGCTCGATTTTCCTCAGGCACTTGAAAAGCTGCTTCATCTCCTTTTTATTAAAAGGCTTGGCTGGCTCTACATCTCCAAACAACTCCTTTTTGAGAGAGTCGCTGTTTTCACCCTTCAAATCTTGAAGTAGTTTTTTCAAGTATTTGTAATTACCGTTAAAATCAGATGTCTCCGGTAAATTCTCGGCGAGGACGCGGGACGAGCTTTGAGGCATGTCTAACTCCTTTAATTAACCCAAAAAGTTCAGGAAACTATATTTTTTGTTGAAAAACCAAAGAAAGAGGAAATTAATCGACCGCATCAAGGATTACGCCGGAAATCGAAAACATAAGAGCGCTATGACGCTCATCCATGAAGCGTTCATTCCCTTGTTGAGGGCTACTATCACTGCATTCGCGCCTAGTCAAGAAATTATTAATCCCAACCACAAAATATTTTTGATTTATTCGATTTTATTTCGCGCTGATTATTTCATTCATTAGGAGTAATGGGGATTTAGACGCGATAGAGTAAAAAAGGCGCCAAGTAAACGCGAAAAAAACGCGAAATAGGTATCCTATCGTCTAGAACAGTTTTAAAGCATAGTAACTGGAATTGGCTTTAAGCCAGATCGGTGAACCAGATAAGAGATTTGAATCAGTCATTTTTCCTGAAAATTATCCCAAGACTGAAATCGTCCTCTAGAACTTCGTTGAACGCTTGCCGCTGACTGCTACAATCGTAGTTGGCTGGAAGAGGATGCGTCCACTCTTTCAAGTGTGTCCATGTCTTGAATGTTTTATCAAATGTCACACAGCTTGTGTAAATGTGGAAAAATGAAAAGCCAGGATTTTTAACGCCCTCGATGAGCGCATTTGTGATGCTTTTAGGGTCGCCCGCAAACAGCCGTGCGACAAAGGATGCCCCATAGGATAGAGCCATGAGAGTGGCATTGAGAGGTTTGTCCACAGTACCGTAAGGGCTGGCCTTTGTTTTTGAACCAAGGGCTGATGTTGGCGATGGCTGTCCCTTGGTCAATCCATATATAGAGTTATCGAAAAGGATGTAATTTACATCTATATTTCTTCGAGCTATATGCGGGAAATGGCCGCCACCTATAGCCAATCCATCACCATCGCCCCCAATGGCGAAAACGGTCAGTTTCGGATTCGCAAGTTTAACTCCAGTGGCTGCAGGCAAGGTTCGACCATGGACAATATGCAAGCCGTAAGTTTTTGCAAAGAAAGGGTACCTGCCAGCACAGCCAATCCCAGATACCGTAACAACCTGATGCAAAGGTAAGCCCATTGTAGAAATACACTCGGTAATACCCTGGTGTATGCCAAAATATCCGCAGCCAGGGCACCACGTGGGAAGCGATGCTGAACGAGGTGAAAATCTCCCGGATTCTTTAATATCATTAAGCTGTTCTGCCAATTTCCTGGCTGGAGTCTTCATTTGGCTCTCACCTCAAGTAATTGTTCAATTTTTGTCTGGATGGCCGACGGTGGGATCGGGGCCCCTGTGACAAAGTTTAATCGTTCCAGGGGCTTTGAATGCAGATGCCCTATCAGGTTTGCCAATTGCCCCTCATAATTTAGTTCAGGGATTAATACAATCCTGCTTTTGGCCATAAACGACGCTATGATGTCAGCATGGTAAGGAAAGATCGATGTAATTTTCAGCGCCCCCACTTTAAAGCCATTCTTTCTGCATTTGGTAACTGCTTCAAGGACTGATCCGAATGTCGATCCCCAGCCTATCACTCCAATATCAAAATGTTTTTCTGAAAAAAATTCTGTAGGTTTTTCCAGATCGTTCAATGCGTAACGAATTTTACGATGCCGTTTATCCGACATCCTGGAATGATTTTCAGGAGAATAATCCGGAGTCCCCCATTCCGTGTGTTCGAGTCCAGTGGCCGTAAAATTGAATCCCTCCGTCCCAGGGAGGGCTCGCGGAGATATTCCTGAAGGAGTATCACTATAGCGCTGATAGCGATCCTTCAGTAAATCGTCAGGAAAAATGTTCCAACTAGCTGCTTTGTCCCTTGAAGATCTTACAAGGGGAAGATTTTCAACACGATTATCAAGGAAAAAATCCGTTAAAACTATTACTGGTGTCTGATATTTTTCTGCAAGCTGAAAGGCTCTAATTACAAAATGGTAACATTCTTCAACGTTGGTTGGGGCTATTACAATACGGGCGGAGTCTCCTGGACCCCCGAAAACTGCCGAGTGCAAATCCGACTGCTCCGTCTTTGTAGGTAAACCAGTCGCCGGTCCAGCACGTTGAGCATCAAGTATGACAGCCGGTATTTCAGCCATCACACCATGAGTGATCAATTCGGTCATCAGCGCAAAACCCGGACCGCTAGTTGCCGTCATCGCTCTGGCCCCAGCGTAAAAACTTCCTAATACTGCCGCAATTGATGATATTTCATCTTCCATCTGCACCACTCGGCCACCATTTTCAGGGAGTGTTTTTGCAAGATATTCCATGATAGGAGTCGCCGGAGTGATTGGGTAACCAAAATACAATTTGAGTCCGGAATCCAACGCAGCCATCCCGATTGCGAGGTTTCCCGAAAGCATCACTCTTTGAGGCCCTTCAACTTTTTTGGGTTGAGAAAAAAGGCTCAGCAAGCGATCCTTAAATTTGTCCAATGAGTATCTATAGCCAGCGTCGAAACTAGCAATGTTTATATTTACGATTCGCTCTCCTTTAGAACCGAATTTTGTGCGGATGACCTCTCTGAACAATTCTGGATCAATGCCCGTAACTGCCGCTAAACCTCCCAAGGCTGTAAGGTTGCGGCCACGGGTTGAGCCGGAAACTTCAGAAGCAAGATTGCCAAAAGGAATCCCAAACACCTGGGCGCTCGGTGGAAGTACCGAAAGTAAGGACTTTTCTTCTGGCACATAGGAAGGAGGGTTACTGTCAAAAAAGACCAGTCCATGATCAGCCAGATAAGGAGCACGGGACCTGGACTGTTCGTCGTTTAGGGAAATTAGGGCGTGAGTCTGTTCCCCCAGGGCCACTATGGCGTCTGACCCTATCCTGGAGTTTGTTACACAGCGGCCAAAGCCTCGAATCTCTGCAGGATAGGAATCAAAACCCATCACCGAGAAGCCCCCGTGCGACATTGCCTCGTTAATTAATCCTCCAGCCGCTATGGTTCCATCCCCTGCCATTCCACATACTTCAATTGTAAAATCCACTTCAGGCATTTCAAAACTCCGTCCACCACGATGTGCTGACTTTAACACCCCCTACTTCCAGGATGCTCTCAGCCTTTAGTGTAACTTGAAGGTGCGAACCAGCCAGGTTTAGAGCTGCCATTCGGCCCAAAAAAGCCGCATTTTGATAACCAATTGAGACCCAGTAATCTCTTAGAAAAGGATGATAAACTTGGGCGCAATCACCTGCGGCATAAACCCCCTCGAACCTTGTTTTTAGAAACTCGTCTACTAGTATGCCACGATCGATGTCCAAACCGGTTCTCGTTAAAAAACCGACATCAGGGACAAGACCAAAGAAAGCTCCTAAAGCGCCTGTTTTAATAACCTCTCTGTCCGTTTCTATTTCGAGGGAATTTTCTCCCAATCTGGCAATCCGGCGGATTCTGCGACAGTGCACTATCTCTATACCAAGGCTCTCTAAATGTCCGGTAATCGTGTTGTAAATTTCCTCAGTCATGACAGATGGCCATAACGCGTCCTCAGTAAGGATAAACCTTGTGCGCTTGCCGAGCCTTACCAGAGCCTTGCTTAAGCTTAACGAGGTCAAATCTCCGCCGACAATTAATACCGATTCAACTTCCTTGAGTTTTTGAATCCATTTTTTTGCGTCAAGAGGAGTTTTGAGTGTCAACATTATGTCCCCAAAGAGCTGAAACTTTTCAGGAATACGAGGTCTAGCCCCTGTGGCGATAATCAGACCATCAAATGGAACCACTTCTCTGTGTTCCAGAAACAACTGGTGTTTAGAAAAATCAACACAAACGACTGGTTGCCCCAAACGCAGCGTGATGTCCCTTTCCTTGTAATCATTGTAAGGTCTTAAATAAATTTCTTCTTCTTTTAGCGCTCCGGAGATGAAATCTGGCAAAAGATGCGGGCGATAACTTCTAAAGGGATCTCTGCTGAAGATGGTAATCCTTGATTCAGAACACTGCTGACGCAATGTGTCGGCCGCATTATTGGCCGCCGGACCGTTTCCAATTATCGCGAAACGTTGCACGCTCATATTTCATTCTCCAGAGCAGCCGGTCGTTCGACCAGCTCAACCTTTGAAACGGAAATACAGTCGACCGGACAAACCCTTACACATTCTCCACAGCGAATGCATCGAGGATTGTCAATCACAACGGCGTTTACTTCAGACCAGACCGTTGTCTCTAAAAGTTCCTGGACGGCCCCTACTTCATCTAGATGAATCTGTTTCACCAGTTTTATGCAGTCCCTGGGACAGTTGTCTATACAATATCTGCAGTAGATGCATCTTGTAACATCAATTTCGTAATGCAGATAACAAAGATAACATCTTTTCGATTCCTCAATGGCATGGTCCTGGTGATAGCCTGTTTCGACCTCCACTGTTCCCTGTCCTGCTAAACGATCCTTAACCGGGAGTACGGTAGGTATTTCATGTCGGGGGATAAAATCCCAGGACCTGTCCCTGTCAGTTATGCTGGCTTCATTAACGCTTACCATCCATTCCTTGAACTTTCGGCCGGTTAGATCTCGGGCTATTTGTTCGGCGGATCTTCTACCATTTGCGATAGCTTCAATGACCGTAGTTGGTCCGGTTAAGTAGTCTCCTGTAACATAAAGTTTGTTCAATGATGATTTATAGCTTTCACGATCGCCCGTCAGAACCCCATTCCGATCTTTTGTCCCAGGTGAGTTGATGGCTTCAGGCGCCTGACCTATGGCCACGATGATCGTGTCGGCTTCCACGGTAAACTCGCTATCAGGGATGGGCTCAACTTTTCTCCGACCCCTTTGATCCCTTTCAGACGGGCGGGTTCTGAGGAATTCTATGCCCGAGGCCTTATCGGTTCCCAAGATTCGTTTTGTCAGCGCGAGAGACCTGATCTTGATTCCTTCCCGTTTGGCCTCGAAAATTTCATCAGCGGTCACGCGAAGGTCTTCCTCAAAACCTCTGATGCAAATACTGACATCTTCAGCTCCAAGCCTGAGGGCCAAGCGCGAACAATCAAATGCTGTGAAACCAGCCCCAATGACAAGGGCTCTTTTCCCAACCGAAACCTTTTTCCCGGATGCTATATCCATTACAAAGTTAAGACCGGAATGAACCCCCTCCATATCTTCACCAGGCGCGTCGAGTCTGATGGGACGGTAGCACCCCGCAGCCACAAGCACAGCGTCGAAACGACTCAACAGGCTTTCATAGGTTAGATCCCGGCCAACCCTCACTCCGGTTTTGATTGATACCCCAAGTCTGAAGATGTTCTGGATTTCCTCTGAAAGAATATTTCTGGGCAATCGGAATTCAGGAATCCCATACCGCAGCATCCCACCTGCTTCCTCACAGGATTCATAAACTGTAACGTCGAATCCCATTATTGCCAGATCATGGGAGGCTGCCAAGCCTGCTGGTCCTGACCCCACTATACAAACAGTTTTACCTACCGGAGCAAATCTGGGAGTTATGTACGCATGCCCAGGCTTTCGGAAATCTGACGCGGCCCTCTTTATGTGGCAAATGTTAACAGACTCCCCTAGTCCGGTTTCACCATGCCGACATTTCAGTTCACATGGGCGGGAGCAAATTCGACCAAGAGTAGCGGGCAACAGATTGACAGCCCGGTTAATTTCGTAAGAAGCGCCGAATTTTTGCTCGTATAACGCCCGAATATATGCAGGGATATTGGTTAGGGCAGGGCATGCCGATTGGCAAGGCACATTGACAGCCATGTACCGGAAATCTGCAGGATCGGCGCTATAGACAACCCTTGGATCTAAATCCCCCCTCGTGGATCTTGACAATTCTTCCGACGCGAAGCTGTGTGACATGATAAATCACCTTCGAAGGCTTTTCATCTGGACAAATGAAAAGCCGAAAAAGTTAGGCCTTGGTATCAATTTCGACATTGTGACAGAGTTGAATAGTCCTGATATTTGCATCGCAGTCAAAATTCCGTGATCTCATTGCCAATAAAATTGTAAATTTTATGAGAGTGTTTCTATTAATCGAAATTAGCCGTGATGCTACAGTAGCGATTAAGACCTTAGGGGGCTGTCGATTCGAGAGCCAATTTCAGTTTTTCCTTAAGTTCGGTCAAGTCGGAGCTTTTTACTACGTAGTAATCGGCGGCCACGGTTTTGAGATCGACCTTGAAACTTGAATATGCCGAATTAAGTATCACAGGTAAGTCATAATATCGTTTGCGTATTTGTTGAAGAAGGTCCAAGCCATTAAATTCCTTCATCTTTATGTCCATAACTACACAATCAGGGTGTTCTTTTTCTATTACGTCAAGTAGGCCGTTTCCGTCTGGTAGAGTGATTACTTCGTAACCATCATCCTGAAGCTCCATTGAATAGAGCATTCTTATGCCTTCCTCATCGTCAACTATAAGAATTTTGGACATCTCGAAGTCTCCTTGCAAGATCAGGAAACATATTCTCAATCATTCTCCACGCTTTATCTTCAAGGCGCAAAATTCATCCCAACGTTCAGCCAGGTATGGTTTTGACTTTTCGAACTGGAGACACTGATCCTCTATATATTCTTCCACCTGTTGCGTATTCATAGCCTCTGTTTCAACAACGAATGAAAGGGTTTTCCCATAATGCAAAGGAATGAGGGCCCTTACGAGCTCACGTCTATCGAGATAAGCCTGTTTGTACGCAACTGCAAAATCATAAATAATTTTTGCCCACAGAGCGGTAGGAAACTCAAAACCCATAGCCGGAATATCAATTACTTCTTCAAGCTTATTAAGACTTTCCCGGGCCAGCGCCTGCGAATAAAAATCCCATCTGGATCGTACACCTGAAACAAATTTGTCCCATAGCATTTGTGTATCAATCTTTACGGGTGGTGGCACTTCTATGTCTCCAAGTCCGAATCCGAAGACTGCTGTAGGCCTACTCCATCTGACGTCCTTCCAGAAAGACTCGAAATGGAGCATTAGTTCAAATATTGTTCCAAGCACGTCTTCAAAAAGCAAACCTACTTCCGAGTCAATATTTCGAGCCTTATGGACCTTTGGTCTACCCATGAACGACTGGATTATTGAGCCGTGACTCCTGATTGCCTCGGTGGTCATCCAGGCGTCAATTCCAAAATGGGCTATCGCGTCATTCCAGATCACGGATTCGGTGAAGCAGCGCGTAAGTTTATTTGAAAACGCCACATCTCCACCGATGGGCTGTCTCACCCGTCGCCCATAGAGTGCCCTGGTCAAGGGATAAGCAATGCTGTTAGTAACTGTAACGTCATATTTGTGGCGTATATATAGCGGCGCTACAAAGTCATAATCTTCAAAGACAGGCTCAGCAAGGTTTCTGATCCACATAGGAGAAATGCTCTTAAGATCAGCGTCAATTACAAGGACGGCTTTCGCTTCAAGCTCAAGCGCTTTGTCGAAAAGGTTTCTTAAGTTGTTGCCCTTTCCCGTAACACCCTCTTCCGTTGAAATATAAATTTTCGGTGTTTCCGTTTGGGTGTTCATGAACGCTTGATGTGTATTATCCGGAGAATTGTTGTCTACGTTTACAATGACCGCGGATTTCTCGGGATAATATTTGGTAAGACCTCGATCAGCCTGTATGGTGGGAAAGGATATCAGGTTAGCTTCATTGAGAGAAGGCATTCCGATTACGATTTCGGCGCTGGTAATGTTTTGAGGGTTATCTTCTACAAACTTCATTTGAAAGCCTTTGTTCTGTGTTCGTACTGCGCCTTATTATCATAGGCATTGTAACACAAAAGCCACAGGTATTAAATACGTGTCTGATACTCGAAATTGTCATTCCGATGTATTTGAATTTTCAACTTTATGTATTAGTCTGGATCATTCTGATAAAGAGGTTTTAATTCAAGTTGGATGAGAAAAAACTAAAATCGGTTGTAGAGGCGTTAATTTTTGTCAGTTCAGAGCCGATAAGTTTTGAATCCATACGAAAAGTTGTGCCGGAAGCGTCAAAACGATTGATTTCAACTACTCTGGATGAATTGGAGCGGGAATATGACTCGAGGAATAGAGGGTTCAAGCTGGAACGAGTCAGTGGTGGGTATCAATTCCGTTCTCTTGCCGAAGTCGCCCCCTGGATACAAACGCTGAAGGATCTTAAACCCTGGCGGATGAGTAGAGCCGCCCTTGAGACATTGGCCATAATAGCCTATAACCAGCCAGTTACAAGGACCAAGATAGAACAGATAAGAGGCGTAGAGAGTTCCAGTTCAGTAAAAAATCTCGTCGAACGTGAACTGATAGCGGTAGTTGGCCGTGACGACGTTCCAGGTCGTCCTCTGCTTTATGCTACGACCAAGACGTTCCTACAAGTATTCGGATTAAATGAATTAAGCGATTTGCCGCCTTTGCCTGAGATAGAAGATGCTGAAATTTAGTTTGCTCCATAGATAAACTCAAAGTGGCGGCGCATCGAGTATGCGTGCATTTTAGGATGATTAACCAGCAAATTGTGGGGGAAAAACAATAGCTATGCTTCTGGCGGGGATCTTCATCTGAAAATGGAAACATATTTGTTGATCCTGACAAAGTAAAGGCCCGCCTCGACTACAGGTTCATCTGTGCACTCCTGCCATGCCTCGGAATAAATCTGTAATTGGGGAGTGTACTTTTCGACAAAACGCTGTAGATCGTTTTCTCTCACAATGTCGGTCTTGTAATCAACAAGGACCCACCCTGCTTGTTCCCTGAATATGAGGTCGATGGTTCCTTTCAGGATCGTAGGCAGTGTGGCGCCGGTCTCAGTTACATTTTTCCTCAGAATCTGAAACGGAACTTCAAGCGATCTGGCCTCACTTTGTTGAGCCCTGAACCAGAGGTCTGACTGCATGACGTTTCTGACAGTGGTTTCCGCTAATGCTCCATAACTGGATGCAGCATGACTGTCAGCGGCGGCTGTAATGAACGCTCTCTTTAAATCGGCTTGAGGATTCTCCATGGCCAGTTGTAGCATCGTGTGAATAAGGGTTCCCCATTCCACTCCGTGCTCGTCGCCATTAATCATCTCATCAGGATCAGCGTTCCCCTCATCTTCCTCGCGTAGGCTAACAACGGTATCAGGCTTAGGGAACGCCTGTCTGAGAGCGAATTCCTTGGCCCGCATGGTTTCGTAGCCACGTTTAGACATCTCTTTAATTTTGGCTTCAATGTTTTGTTTGGCCTGTTGGGGCTGGTTTAAGTCGACGTTGATTTTTCCCCTGGTCGGTTTCACAGCTTGGGCATCGGCGCCGATTTCCAGTTCCTCAGTTAGATAGGGATGGAAGCATTCCCACGGGCTATCTCCCCTACCAGACTCCCTTTTTGTAACGATGAGAGCAACCCCCGCTCTTGTGGCCGCTACATAGCGCAATCTTAATGACTCTGCTTCGAGAAATCTAGACTCCCTCTCAGAGAGCATGTCCCAATCGAGCGGCTGCGCAAGTAACGGTCTTTTCCTCCCGGACCTGTTACCATAGATTCCCAGATAACCGGTCACCTCATCACCAGATCTGTCTATATGAAATTCAACATCATGGTCCGAATCACCATAAGGACACGCCAGAAAAACTATCGGGGCTTCAAGGCCCTTGACCTTGTGGAGGTTCATGATGCGCACTGCAGACCGGTGGTCAGAGTTGGCCGGAATTCCATCGTGAGAGATGGCTTCGTGAGCAAGCTGTCCGAGTTCTTCGACAATCTGGGCGGTTGTCCAGGTTTCATGCTGATACGCTCGGAGTATCTCAATAGCTTTGCAGAAACTTCCGGCCTGAAGGTTTCCTCCTGGACGAATTGAGCAAAGCACAACCAGGCCCAAATCAGCTACGATTCTTTCGAACGCGGCAAGTGGGGGCATTCTTGAAAGCCAAAGGCTATAGGACCGCATGCGTGAGAAAACGTCTTTAAACTGAACTGAATACGAGGTATCAAGACTGTCGGGTACTTCAGCGTGAAATGAAAAACACCCTCCAGCTTTTTTAAACTCGTACAACGCTACGTCACTGATACCAAAGAGTTCTCCGCGAAGAACTGCCAGAAGCGCCACAGGGTCATCCGGGTTAGCAAGGGAATTAAGACAGGCGTATAGCATCTTCAATTCCTGAACTTCGTTCAGAGCGCTTCCACCACTGACCTGAGTAGGGATACCGTATTCTTCAAGCTTTCTGGCGTAGAAACTGAGTGAGCCCTTGTTCCGATTGATGATGAGAAAATCGGAAGGATCTGGTTTGCCGGTCTTGCCCTGTTCAATTTCCTGTGTGGTTCGTGGAATGGTAATGCCGGGGTCGTCAAGGGCCTGTCGGATAGCGCGGGCTATACGGTCTGCCTCATAATTCAGGACTTTTTCTTTATTGTCACATTTTTTGGGGATTGTCAGGCAATATACTCCCTGGAGTGACACGTCTGGATCATCGTTTCGAGCGGGGTCAAGGCCAACGTAGCGGGGTGATTGAGGCGAATCCGTCTTATCAAAACGGGTCATAACCCTTGAAACTTCTGGCAGGGTAGATTCCTTGGGTTCAAACACCTCGTTAACCCACGAAATGACGCTTTCCACGGTTCGGAAATTGGAAGAAAGCTCTACAACACTCCCCTTCTGGTGGCCCCCTTTCTGAATGGAGTCTTTGACATCATTGTAGGTAATAATGTCCGCTCTGCGAAACCGATATATGGATTGCTTGGGATCCCCTACCACAAACAGCGATCCTGGTCTTGGAACCACCTTTCTCCAATCGGTCTCATCATTGCTGGCAGCCGTCAGCAAGAGTATCACTTCGGCCTGGATTGGGTCTGTGTCCTGGAATTCATCTACAAGGAGATGAGTAAACCGATGCTGAAAGTAAGATTGTACATGCGGTTTATCTCTGAGAAGACTGGCAGCTTTCAGAAGAAGGTCGGTGTAACTGAGTTGCCCACGGGAATGTCTCATCTCGTCATAGATTTTCTGCGCCTGTGCAAGTACCCTTATAATGGGACCGTATCGCCACTCTCTCCAAAGCTTCAACGCTGGTTTGACAACATCTGAACGAAATTCATCCCACCTGGCTTTTTCATCTTTGGCCTGGTCTCTGGTGAAAAGGCCATTTTTGGTCCAACTAGCCTGTATGATTTTGGCCTCCTTATCGAATTCCTGGAGCAACTCCGCGACGTCCGATGGCCGATCCAGTGAATCGTAGTGAGACAAAACTCGTGGGAGACGAAAATACCTGGGAATCAGCTCGTCATTGCCCCATTCATAGGGAAGCCTAGGAACAAGCGTTTCCATGTATGAAACATATTCTTCGATCCTTTTCCTGACAGGCTCAAATAAGCTGAAATCCGGCTGTTCTGTCGAAACGGGCCAGACCGTAACGTCGGGATACGTGGTGAACCTGAGAAAAGTTTCTTCCAGGTCCTTGAGTCTTAAATCGAGCTCATTAAGCTCGGTCAGGACACTGTCACTTGCTCCAAGAAAAACTCTCGAGCAGTACTCGGCCCATGCCTCTTTACGGAGAGCAATGTCCCTGTCTTCGTCAAGTTCCTCAAAAGTGGGGTCTATATCAGCTTCAACCGGCCGTTCCCGAAGCAATCTGCCACAAAAGGAATGAATGGTGCCGATAAAACACTGTTCCATGTTTTGCAGAGCTCTTTCAAGGTTTCGTGCAGCGGTTCCACTCTCTGAACGAACGCATGTTTCAAGTTTTATCCTGAATCGCGATTTAAGCTCGGCGGCAGCCTTGCGAGTGAACGTCACAGCGGCCATCGTTCGGATGTTTTTGCAAGTTCCCCATCGCAACAGTTCCACCATACGCTGGACCATGCTGGACGTTTTCCCTGTTCCAGCCGCCGCTTCTACCAGCAGGTTTGGGGCCAAGTCGTTTATTATTCGATTTCGGGCTTCCTGATCCTTCAGCAGCCCCACGCTTTCGATTGACTTTTCAGTCATTGTGGCTCTTTCCATTGGCGCCAGCGGTGATTATGAGCGCAGTTTCCTGAATGGCTCCAGGTTTTTATTGGACAGGTTTTTCATTTTAGCCCTGGCTTCTTTCACTAGCTCCTCAACAGTTCCGAATACCGTCGCGTAATCTGTGTAGTTAACGTCACTCGCATCGGTTGTGAAGGGAAAACATCCGGTCCGAAGCATTTCCACAAGCGCTGAAAGAACATGTTTCCCCGTTTTTAGCTGGTCGGAATCCCAGGAAATGCGTTCGCCATGCTCACGTAAACCTGGAAAGAAATACCCGAAGTTGGCTACAGACCAGTTGGATGAGTGTGTCTCCCGTAGACGTTTTTCTACTAAAGCCAGGTAAAGAGCGCTTTGAATTTTTCGACCCTGGCGAAAAGGCTTGTTCCTATCGTACCCCCATGTTGAGCCAGTCTTGTAATCCCATACAGAAAAATCAGTACTGGATAACAATGACTGGTCAATTCGATCTATTCGGCCTCGAATCCTTACGGATTTACCATCAGGCAATTTGATGGAAACCGGGTCAGGTGTGTCAAGAGGCGTCGGATCGGTGTCCTGAGGCAGGCCAATGGCGGCTTCAAAGCAGAAGGGAACATTCGTTCGGCACGCTAGTGCCTCTTCTTGCAGAAATATCAGAGCGGTCCTTCGAAACTCCGTAACGGTGGCGTTAAACACTTCCTTGTTGGGTGGAGGAATCAGGTCCTGGTACATTTTTATTTCACGGTCAAGAATGCCATAAATCAGGTTCGTGTCCCGGGCCACATCAGGAACAAGGTTCTTTTTTTTAAGTGTTGCCATGAAGTCCCGGAAAACTCTGTGAAGCAGGTTCCCTTTCTGGAGTGGATCCAACCATATCGTTGGGTCGACTTTGTATTCTTCGGGAGTTTTCACTTCGAGCACGTATTGGAAGAAGTATTCAAGCGGACATGAGCCAAGTTTTTCCAGCCGGCTCGATGATAGAACCGGCCCGTTGGGGGCAGTAGGATCGAGATCTGCCCCTGCCTGGGGCACGTAACCATCATATTCGGTAAAAATGTTACTTTGCCTTTGTGATCGGGCTAGCATCCCCTGGCCCAAGTGCGGAAAGCTATTGGCGACAAGCTCTTCCGCGTTGCTAACCTCTATCTCTCCGCAGGTTTTCCCAAGCCACCATTCCGAAACATGTGCGCATTGGTCATCGTTCTGGGCCGCAAATGATGTGGGGTGGGGAAGCCAGTTAAGAAATGATTCCTGATCCCCCTCATGATTACCCGAAAGAATCCGGTATGCAGACATCAGGACCGAACTGGGAAACATCTCCCGATCATCATCGAGGCTCTGGCAGCAGTAGGAAAGTGTTACATTTCCACGGAGACGGGAAAGCAGCCTGGCAAAATCTTCCATTTTTTTGTTGGTTCGACCAGATGAGCTCGGGAGATTGGACGAGATCTTCTGACGCTCACCGTCGAGCAGGAGCGGATCCTGCAACCCGGCCCCTGGAAACCTGGAATCGTCCAACCCCAGGACGAATGTGTGTTTGCGCCCAGAATGGCCACCGTCCCAAACAGGGGCAACGTAAATGCATCCGGGGCGTGGCCCCATTCCAGCCACAGTCAAGATTCCCGGGAGCGAAGAAAGCCAACTCCAGACATCGAACCCTCCATAATGATCCTGTCCATTTTGATCGAAACAGGCTATCAATTCGCTTATCTCAGCCTGCAACCGCCCCTTGCTATATTGATCCAATTCGTTTGCGCATCTGCAACAGTTTTCAAGAAACCAGTAAGCCGTTTCCAGGACCGAGTCGACGGCCGAATCCCTGGCCAAGTTTCGTTCGAGAAGCGTTTTCACGACACCCCGAATCTCACTCAGGCGCTGTATTTTCTTTTCCTGCTTGGCCGCACCCTGAGGACTAGGCTCTTCCCCGGTTTCATTTTCCGGGATCGGGTGTTCCAGCGCCTGAATTTGGCCGTCTATAACATCCAGGTATCTCTGTGCGCCGGATCCAATGGGTAAACCTCGGAGGGTTGCGGCAAACAGTGAAAAACTGAAGCCATCCTCTTCTGTCTTGTCCATTCTGAGAAGCCCGTCCTGAATCATCCTCACAAAAGTCCACTGGGGGTAATCATTCTGAATCCAGTGTAGCCAGGCCCGGAGGGCTTTACCGGGCCTACTGTAACTCGTTGGAATACCCTCGGAAAATGTGACAGGAATCGTTCCCGCCTCATCAGACACAAGTGGCCACGCAAGTTCATAGATCAGGGGCACATAGGTATTCCCATCAGTGTGTAGAATTTCAACTTCGTCGAAAGATATCGATTTCTCAGCGCATCTGCGAAAAACCTCCCGAACCTCGTTCACTTCGCCTATGGCTCTGTAAATAGCTGCAGTATTGTCTCCCGGCGGTGAAGGACAATCTCCGGGCGACAAAATGTTTCCAAGGAGAGCCCTGTCGGTGACATTTTCTTCTGAAATTGTTTCAGGCGTGTCTTCGCAGATTATTCTTAGATTGGTCTCAGGAAAAGCATTCAGAAAGGCTTTTTCAAGACCTATGGCACAGTTCCAGAGGCTTTCCGGGACGAGGACCATCGTATCTTTTAGGACGGCTGGATCTTGCTCAAGCCGTGTGAACGCCATCCTCAGGATGTCTGATAAGTCAACAAGGCCGTGTTTTTGCAGTTCTTCCTCATATTGAGCAAGAATTCTTCGAGTTTCCAGACCCTTCTTCTCAACCTCAAAAGAATCAGGATCAAGATCTACCGCTTTGATTCCGGAAAGGCGAATGTCATTAATTGTTGATACAAAAGCCTGGACAATTCCCCGGCTCGGCTCCAGGGCCGTGAAGTATCCCTGTCCCTCTTCCTTCAGCTTTATGAAGATCGATGAAATCAGTAATTCGGCACGTAGTTGGCCAAGAAACGTCCTGCCAGTTTGGTCAAGTTCAGGCATCGCGAGTTCCATGGCTGTGCGCCGCAAGGTTCTCACCCTGACATTTAAAACAGGCTGTCCGGCCCGAGTCACATTGTCAAGCCACTGATAACCAACCCGAATTGTAGGGGAGATCAACCATTTTATGTTGATTTTGTAGTCCTTGCAAATGCTGGCCAACTGAG
>JBMFSZ010000027.1:0-16735 GCA_049967315.1 Desulfomonilaceae bacterium | reverse complement strand
CATGAGATATGAATAGATATGCGATACCCATCCTGCGCTGAATATCGAGGGCCAAATTTATTATCTGGGCTTGAACAGATACATCGAGGGCCGAAGTTGGCTCATCAGCGATCAACAATTTTGGATAGAGGGCTAAAGCCCTTGCCAGACTAATCCTTTGCCTTTGACCTCCTGAAAAGGCATGTGGATAACGGTTCAAATATTGAACTTTTAATCCGACCATCTCAATTAGCTCGCGAACTCGCCCTTCAAGGCTAGCCCCTCGAGCTATTTTGTTAACGATCATTGGCTCTGCAAGAATCTCCCTGATTGTCATTCGTGGATTCAGAGACGCAAAAGGATCCTGAAAAACCATTTGCACATAGCGACGATAGGGTTTTAACTCTTTGGGGTTCATTGCCCCCAAATTTACCCGCTCTGAGCCATCGGGAGGCTGGAACCAAATTTCTCCTGAAGTGGGAACATATGCTCCCATTATCATTCGTCCTACGGTCGTTTTACCGCATCCGGATTCTCCCACCAGACCTAGGGTTTCTCCATGATAAATTTTGAAACTTACCCCGTCTATGGCTTTGACGTGTCCAACGACTTTTCGAAAGACACCTTTATGAATAGGGAAATATTTCTTTAGATCCTTTATCTCGAGTAGTGGCTGTGATTCAGGCAAAAAAGCACCTCACCATGAAACGCACGTTCCTGGACAGGCTACAAAGTGTCGATCTTCAACCTGGTTGAGTTCATAGGGAGTGTCTCGACATACTTTCATTCCACCGCATTCAGTACAACGACCCCAAAAAGGACATCCTATTATATGGGTCAAAGGGTCTGGTAGAGTTCCCTCGATCGTTGCCAGCTCAGTACCGACTGGAGTGTCGATTCCCGGAACAGATTTGAGCAAGGCTTTGGTATAGGGGTGAATGGGGTTCTCGAACATGACTTTCACAGGGGCCTGTTCCATGACCCTTCCGGAATAAACAACAAGCACATCATCGCTTATGTCAGATATTACCCCGAGGTTATGAGAAATAAAAAGAATCGCCATTCCAAATTCTTCCTGAAGATCTCTGAGCAACGCGATAATTTGAGCCTGGATTGTTACATCCAGCGCAGTTGTAGGCTCATCCGCTATAAGAACCCGAGGATTGCAAACTAGCGCCATCGCGATCATCGAGCGCTGTCGCATACCCCCTGACAATTGATGCGGATATGAATCGATCCTCTTTTCTGGTTGAGGTATGCCGACTCTTTTCAACATCTCAATTGCCCGATTCCTCGCCTCACCTGTTGAAACGTCATAGTGAATCTTAAAGGCCTCCATGATTTGAGAACCGATTGTATGAACCGGGCTAAACGAATTCATGGGTTCCTGAAAGATCATTGAAATGTCCTTGCCCCTTATGCTGCGGGCAATGGAACCTTTAGGCTTAAGCGTTACCAAGTCCAGTCTGCTAACTGATTCCTCTCCGCCCTCAGCGCCCATCGTCAACCATATTTTTCCGTCTACTATTAGTCCAGGGGAGGGAAGAATCCTCAGGATCGAAAGCCCTATCACGCTTTTGCCACTACCAGACTCTCCCACTATTCCCAGCGTTTTACCAGGTTCTACTGAAAAGGTTACATCTTCAACAGCCCGAGCGACACCTTCGTCGAGGGAAAAATGGACCTTAAGGTTCTCAACCTCTAAAACCGGCATAGTTATAAATCACCTGGAATAAGGATCGACTGCATCACGAAGACCGTCTCCAACAAAATTGAATGAGAGTACAATAATTATTACGAAAAAGACCGGAATGAGAAGCCACGGATAAAGAGCTACGGTAGTGACATTCTGAGCTTCCTTCAGGAGAACGCCGAGGCTTGTTATCGGCGGACGAAGCCCTATACCCAAGAATGACAAAGCCGTCTCCGCTAGTATCATTCCTGGTATTGCAAGTGTAACTGAAACAATAATGTGGCTCATAAAGGATGGCAGCAAATGTTTAAAAATTATCCTGGCGTCAGAGGCTCCAATAAATCTTGCGGCCAAAACAAATTCCTCTTCCCTCAAGGACATCAGTTTACCCCTTACCATCCGGGCTAGATCAGTCCAGCCAACAAGGGAAAGTATTATGGTTATGGCAAAATAGACTTTCAAGGCCGGCCAGTGTGTAGGCATTGCGGCCGATAGCCCCATCCACAGAGGAATACTGGGAAAACAACGGATAGTTTCGATAAGCCTTTGAATTATTCCGTCAGCCCAGCCACCAAAATATCCTGAAACACCTCCCAGGGTAACCCCTAGCACAAGGCTCATAAAAACTCCGATCATGCCAATAGATAACGAAACTCGCGTACCGTAGAGACATCGTGAAAATACATCCCGTCCCATTCGGTCGGCTCCAAACAAAAAAAGGGTACCGGGTTTTTCAACCCCGAAAAGGTGTCTGTCCCACTTCCATTTTCCCCAGAAATGGTAAGGATCCCCTTTAATAAAAAATTTTATTGGAAAATGCGATTTAGGCACTTCTTTGACGGTTGCTTTGTACTGTTGAAGATCAAGTTCTAAACGGCATTGTCGCACAAAGGGCCAACACAATCTATTATTTTCATCAAACAGATGGATCCTTGTGATCGGTGAGTAAATGGCGTCGAGATGTATAGTGTCCTTATTGTAAGGAGCCAGAAATTCGCAAAAAACTGCTGTGAAATACATGCCACAAATCGACACCAGACCTATCATAGCCAGGGTATGTTTACGGTAGCGCCACCAAATCAAACGTCTCGCCGATGCATTGAGATACTTCGATTGTCTCTCATTTACAGGTTCTTCCATTACAGCCCCTCGCGAGCCCCGAATCTTATTCTCGGATCCACCCACGCCAGTAAAATATCTGAAACCAGTGTACCGACAACCGTGAGGCTGCTGAGAAACATTATAAATGTTCCTGCCAGTTGCATGTCCTGACTCATTAATGCGCTCAGAAGCAAGGGGCCGGTCGTAGGCAAGTTTAAGACTACGGCCGTAATCGCTATTCCAGAAACCAATTCAGGGAGAGTCCATCCGATAGTGCTCACTAAAGGATTGATAGCGACTCTGACAGGGTATTTTAAGATGAGGCGGCTTTCGGAAAGCCCTTTCGCCCGAGCAGTCGTAACATATGGCTTGCGCAGTTCATCCAGCAAATTGCCTCTGATGATCCTAATGAATTTAGCCGTATGTGAAAGACCTACGATAACGACTGGTATCCAGAGATGCTGGAGCAAATCAATGACCTTGGCGAAGCTCCATGGAGCTTCCGCAAAGTGGGGGGAAAATAGTCCACCTATGCTTAGGCCAAAATACGCGTAAGATACCCAAAGAAGCACTAAAGCCAGCAGGAAATTTGGGGTCGCCAGACCAATGAAACCAAAAACCGTGAGAACGTAGTCCAGCCACGAATACTGGCGAACAGCCGAATATATTCCTATTGGAACTGCAACAGCCCATGTGAAAAGGAGAGTGCAGACCGAAATAAGAACTGTCAGCCCCAGTCTTTCCCCAATTAATTCTGAAACCGGCTTATTCCACTCGAAAGAGTGACCAAAATCTCCGTGAATAAAATTCCAGGCCCATTTTAGATACTGGATGTATTTGGGCTGATCGAGGCCAAACCGCTCACGTAAAGCATCGAGTTCGGATTGGTCAACCGTCTCTCCGCTTGCAGATAGTTGGGCAACATAGGTCGTCAAAAAATCACCGGGAGGAAGCTGGATAATGGTGAAAGAGATTATCGAAATCGCAACTAAGGTAGGAATCATAATCATTAAACGGCGGATTATGTATGCTAACATTATGCTTCCCCTTTGGCGACGTCCCTACAGGACAAAGTTAATCGGCATCAATTGTATGTTACTTTTCAGGCTTTGTTAAAAGTTCAAGCTTTTTCAATCATCTAATGGCCATTCTCCTGGACTCATAGGAAAATTGTTCTGGATGTATAGGTCCGGGATTCGGATAAATCCAGCTTTGAATGTCCTTCTTCGGCAAATTAAACATTTTTTTTGAAACAACATAATAGTCCGGTGGATCTTGGACAAGACCAATAACCCACAAATTCTTTTCATTGAACTCAATAATTTTTTGGAATAATTCCTTCTGCTTTTCTTTGGAAGTTGTTCTAAGTATCTGATCATATGTTTGCATTTGTTCGACAATTTCTGGCGGGGGGTCTTCACCTCTAGCTCCCCCGCTCTGGAACCAGGCGCCAAATTTGGGAGCGTTCAAGCTTTCGGAGCTATATGGGAAATACCAACGAGGGTCAAGCAAACACTCCATCCCCCCGTCGCCGGGCCACAAAGCGATGTCATGCGCAGCATTCTGCGTTCTTTGTCTAAACAGTTCCATCGTTTCGGATTTGATTTCAGTGTCAATTCCAACCTTTTTAAGATTTGCCGCAACTATTTCTGCGGTGTCTACCCAACCCGGCATAGCGGCCACTACGTCTAGGGAGATTTGCAGAGGCGCGCCATCAGGTCGCAGCCTCTTTCCGTCGCCGGAAAATCCAAGACCGATCTCGTCAAGTAATGCGTTGGCCTTACCAGGATCAAAATCCGTGTAGATCTTTTCATAGGAAGCGCTGTAAAAACCAGAATCCGGGAGGGGGGCGGCCTGTCTCGGAATCCCTACGCCACGACAAACTATCTGGTTAATCTCGGGTCTGTTTAACGCACAAGAAATTGCTATTCTAAAACGGCTGTCAGAAAATAGAGACTTCAGAACAGGGTCTTTATGATTAATGTTTGGGGCAAGTAAAATCCCAACTGACGCTGACAGAGTCTTTGGAACAAGACGGAATTTACCATTTTCCTGGCTAGCTAACAGCAGTACGGTGTTTTGCATGCTTCCGAGGTGTCGCCCTTGCATGTCGATTTCGCCAGCAATAGCTTTGAGCACAATTGTCTTGGGATCAGCGACTAGTTCCTGAACAATCTTTTCGATATAAGGAAGCTGGTTCCCATCGGGATCAACTTTCCAATAATAGGGATTTCGTTCCAGCACGAATTTTTTTGATGGAGCGGGAATCTTTGTTATCCAGGCGCAAAGAGATGGATATTTCGAGCTTACGAACATAGCGTATTTCAGGTTTGAAGCGTCTTGAAAAAGTTTTACCCACGTTGACACATGGTGTTTTTTCATAAGACGTTCCAGACTGGCGGGGTCTGCATATTTTTTGTGAAATTGTTTGAGATAGTGTTTAGGCTTGGTTACCAATTCCATGCCATAAGGGCACGCCAGTTGCTGCAAAAAAATCCCGTATGGTTTAGGAAATTCAATTCGAAAGGTAAAGTCGTCGATTTTTTCGACCTTTGGAGGGACATTGTCAGGACTCAACCAGTTTGGAATCGAATGTGTGAGTTCCTTGTTAAAAAGGATGTCCTCAAAGTAGAAAATTATGTCATCAGCTGTAAACGGTTCCCCATCCGACCATTTGACGCCTTTTACCAGATGGAACGTATAAATTTTTCCAGAATCGTCTATTTCCCAACTCTCGGCAAGATTTGGCGCCACCTGGAAATTAGGGGTCCAACGCACCAATGGTTCGTACAATATCCTGCGCACACCAACCATGTCTGAAAGTCCTGTGTAGGCGCAGCGCCACACACCCCCGTAATGGCCTATCGCCTCAATAGGGGTCACTACCTCAGGGTTAGGAGGCAAACGATCTTCTACCGGGGGAAGCGCTCCCGCCTTCACGATCTTTGACATCGATGGCGCTTCATTAAACGTATAGGCTGGGGTAGCTTTTATTAGAAGGACAACAAACAGTAAAAGAGCCAAATACTGCTTCATCCTTTTTCTTTCTGACAGTTCCACCATGCTCCCGCCTCAAATTTTTCCAAAACAAATCGAGATGGCAAAGTCTACCAACATTCAGAAAGGAATATCATCATCCGGTGGAGGCGGGTAATTTATATTCCTGTCATCTGTTCGGGGCCGAGCTGAACCGGCGTTTTGACCAGCCGCTGGTCCAGTCCTTCTTGGTCCTTCTTCCTGAGTTCGACCCTGTCCGCTCACGTTACCCAACAAAATAATGTCATTGGCCACAATTTCTACGGTCACTCTTTTGTTACCGTCCTGGTCTTCCCATTCCCTTGTCTGGATACGTCCCTCAACGTATACCTGCTTACCCTTGCTAAGGAACTCACCGCAAATTTCTCCCAGTCGTCCCCAAGCTACTATTCTATGCCATTCGGTTTTTTCTTGATCGTTCCCATCCTGGTCCTTCCACCTCTGAGAAGTGGCCAGAGAAAATGTAGCAACAGCCCTTCCAGACGCGGTATAACGAACTTCCGGATCTTTGCCGACATTTCCAAGGAGAAACGCCTTGTTTAAAGACCTCTGAGCCATGATCGCCTCCCTCCCTGCCAAAAAACACAGGAAATAATTTGCCGTAGGTTCACTAGAAAGGTTATCCTCTATGAAATCAAGCGTGCTTGTCAAGTTGAAACGGATATTGACGAGTTGCAAGGAGTAGCATCCTGACTACAAGGCGCCGCATGATCGAGTTGCTCAGGACAAGTCCTCATACGGCCCGGGATTTGTCGCGATCTTTGGGTATTCCCGAAAAGGAAGTATACTACCATCTCTCGCACATCGAAAAATCCCTAAAAGCTGCTGGTGGATTAATCAAGGAGTCAGCGCGTTGTCTGGACTGTGGGTTCAATTTTAAAAAACGTGAGAGGCTCACGTCTCCCAGTCGATGCCCCATCTGTCGGTCAGAAGCAATTACTGCCCCGGTATATTTTTTTTCGCCCCACCGGTCACATGGTCAATCCCATTTTGATTTCGAAGAAATCCGGAAAGCTCCGTTTGATACTCATTCCATTTCGAAAAGGTGTGATGAAATGAAAGACTCTCATTTTGACAATGACCATCAGGACGTCTGCGAATTCAAAGAGGATCTGATAATTCCAGGTCAGGAAAATCGTATACGCAGCGTCATTTCTGCAATGGTAAAGTCATGCGCCGATGATAAAACCATAAATCACGTCGGAGCGGCTCTGATTCCATCCAAAGACGAGGTCATCAGGATTCTGGCCACGCTTCAAGACATTCTCTTTCCAGGTTTTTTTGGTCGGCAGGAATTAAGCGCTTCTACACTCGAGTACCACCTCGGGAATGAACTGGTTAATTTGTATGAGGCTCTTTCTACTCAGCTTTCCAAAAGCATAAGGCATGAATGTCGAAGAATGGACAGCCTTTGCGTGAAATGCGTTCAAAAGGGCCGGGAAGAAGCGATTATATTCATGGAAAAATTGCCTGAATTACGACTTACACTGGCTGCGGATGTCAAAGCACATTATGACGGTGACCCTGCGGCCAAAAGTTTCGATGAAATAGTCTTTTCATATCCAGGTCTCTACGCCATTTTTGTCTACAGGGTGGCCCATGAACTCTCTATCCAAGGTATCCCGTTAATGCCTAGGATAATGACAGAGCATGCTCATTCGTTGACCGGCATAGATATAAATCCCGGGGCGACGATAGGGAAAGAGTTTTTTATTGACCATGGCACCGGTGTCGTTATCGGAGAAACCACAAGCATAGGTAATCGTGTTCGCATTTATCAGGGGGTAACTTTGGGAGCGTTATCAGTACCCCGTGAATCTGAAGGCGGAAATTTCCTTCGGGGTCGCAAGAGACACCCCACTATCGAAGATGACGTTACAATATATGCGCAGGCTACAATATTGGGAGGAGAAACCGTGATCGGAGCTCGTTCGGTGATAGGTGGAAATGTCTGGCTAACTTCTTCTGTTCCTCCTGACACAACAGTGATGATAGAGCCACCGGGGCATGTTTTCAAAGGTGGCAGCATAAAATAGCTGAACTTTTGGGATTATTTATGGAGTCAACGTGGAAATCAATTTGGGTATTGATGATAAGTGAGGTTTTTGATAAGGTTAGAGGATTGAGTTCGGCTCGACAATTTCATCGATCTGGAGAAACAACTTGGCCAAAATTTATTATGATCACGATGCTGACCCATCGTTTCTACAAGGGAAAACTGTGGCCGTTATAGGTTATGGTAGTCAGGGGCACGCTCATGCGCTCAATTTATCAGATTCCGGAGTAAAAGTTGTAGTAGGCCTGCAAAGGACGAGCCGCAGGTGGGACAAGGTCACCCAGGATGGCCTCCAGGTTATGGAGGTCGACGCGGCTACGAAGCAGGCTGAAATCATAATGATTTTGGTCCCTGATGAAATACAGGCCAGTCTTTATCGCGAAAAAATAGCCCCCTATATGGGGAAAGGCAAGGCATTAGCTTTTGCCCATGGTTTCAATATTCATTTCAATCAGATCAAACCGAGCGAAGAAGTTGACGTTTTTATGGTGGCCCCAAAAGGTCCGGGGCATCTAGTTCGCCGTATGTATAAGACAGGTTTCGGTGTACCGGCTCTCCTTGCGGTCTATCAAAATGCCAGTGGATCCTGCAGAGAAGTCGGGATGGCTTATGCAAGGGGTATTGGGGCTACAAGAGCTGGAGTAATAGAGACATCTTTCAGAGAAGAAACCGAGACAGATCTTTTTGGAGAACAGGCTGTACTATGCGGCGGCGTTACCGCGTTGGTCCAGGCTGGATTCGAGACATTGGTTGAGGCTGGTTATCAACCTGAAATAGCGTACTTCGAGTGCCTTCATGAGTTGAAACTCATTGTGGATCTGATTTATGAAGGTGGAATTGGTCGAATGCGTTATTCGGTCAGTAACACTGCTGAATATGGCGACTTGACAAGAGGTCCGAGGATAATCACTGACCAAACACGACTGGAAATGAAGAAAATCCTCAAAGAAATTCAACAGGGTGAATTTGCAAGGGAATGGATTTTGGAAAATGCTGCCGGGAGGCCTGTTTTCCTTGCAAAAGAGAGAATGGGAGCTGAGCTCCTAATCGAGAAGGTGGGAAAAGATTTAAGATCAATGATGAGCTGGATATCTTCCGGCCTCGAAGAAAAATGATCGAATTTTGAATTTCATATCCGGTTTCGATCATTTTAAATAAGTAAAGGAAAGCCGTTTCTCATTTATAAATGTGTCATAATCTAGACTGATTGAGTGAGTGTCCGGACTTAGATTTTTGTGACATTCCAAATCAGGGCGGTGGGACTGAACACGCGTTCAAATTTGAACTGCGGAGAAGTTTGTTGTCAAATCTGGGTATTTTTATGACGGCCTGAAGTTTTCGAGATTGACTCGTCGTTACGCGAGAGATGGACCATCTTTTACGAAAGGCTCGTTTCGGTTATGATCAAGAGTATTAGTGTCAGGAATTACAAGAATTTTAAAGAAGCTGATTTTGACGTCAAACGTTTGAACATTTTTATTGGACCGAATGGGACCGGAAAATCCAATTTGGGTAATTTCTTGCTCATGTTGAGTTTTTTGGCTTCAGGGCCATTTAGTAGCGCTTTTGGTCCTGGCCCCTTTACATTCCGTCAAACACTCAGCCGGAAATCTCGCGACGAAGTTGAGGATCAGGATTTCGACCTTCATTTTCAAGTAACTCTGGAAGTTGATGAAATAAATTACGTTTACCGGCTAACATTCACGGAATTGAGGAGAAACGAGTACCTCATAAAAGAAGAAACTCTTCAGGAAGTACAGGGCGAAATCCTGTTTACCATTAACGATGTAAAAGCCCGAGAATCAAAAATGTCACAAATGAGGAAGGGCCATGCATGGAATGACGCGGAGAAAAGAATTCGTGCGGTGGCGCAATATCTTTCAAAAATTAAAAGATACCGTTTCATGCCCGATTTGATTAAAAAGCCTGTCCCTGCTCAGGATTCGTACCTTCTTGATCACACTGGAGAAAATTTGGCGTCAGTTCTTCATTTCCTTGAGAAAAATTATCCTGAACACTTTTATAATACCGTGGAGGAAGTAAAACGGGCCGTGCCTGGTATAAGGAGAATTTTTACACCCTATTTGGGCGACCCCGGTCAGGTCGGTATAGGAGTAGAAGAAGAGGCTAAAACCGGTTATTTTGTTGGACCTCAGTTGTCGGAGGGCTTCCTGGTATTTTTAGCTCTTTGCACGCTATTTAATTTGCCAGACCAGCCCCGCATATTTTTCATCGAAGAACCAGAGGCCTATCTGAATCCGAACAGATTAAGGGTGCTCCACGGCCTTATGCACCGATTTTCGGCTTCTAATCCTGAGAAACAAATTCTCCTCAGTTCACATTCACCCTACTTTGTAGACTGGTCGGATAACGCGCCTGAAGAACTGACTCTTATGCTTGAAGACCAGGGCTGGGTAGAATTCCGCAACCTCAAGGGAGTGAAGGACTTGAGATATTTTCTTGAGGACGATGAATGGGGTCGTGACTGGGTGTCAAAGTTTTTCAGAGCCGATTACGCTGACGACCCGCTTCCTGAATTTAAGTTTTCAGGTATGACCCCACAAACTGATGAAAAACAGGATCTGGATATTGGTAAGGTTGACCTCGAAGCGGAAGAATCGCACTAGATTGGAAAGTTGTATCGACAGAGGGGGGTGGTTATATTTCCAATTGATGGTGATATTTGCTTGTCTTTAAAATTACCTTCTCTGAAATAGTCGGTAGCCTAAAATTACCAATAAAGATTGTGCGAGTCTATATGAAACATCTAGCACAACTATAAAGAACATGTTAATTTGTATCGTCAAAATTGTTCTACAATTTCATTCGGCAAAGATTAAATCAACATAACAAAAAGGAGCTCTGAGATGGTCTTTTTGCAGTTCTTGACTTATTTGAGTGGCCTTGTTTTTGTAATCGCGTTTGCCGCCAAACTTTTAAAGTATGCGACAATGCCGATGCATGTACGATGGGAACTTTATCCAATCCCTCATGAGGGCAAGGAGTGGGGCGGTTCTTTTTACGAAGAAGTGGACCACTGGAAAAAAGCTCGTCACAAGGATCACTTTGCTCAATACAAATTCATGGTTCCGGAAATACTCTTTATCCGCGCATTGCATGAAGATAACAAGCCATTATGGTATTGGTCTTTTCCCTTCCATATGGGGCTTTACCTGTGCATAGGTGGATTGGTTTTCCTGACGCTGGGAGCCCTCTTACAAATTATTGGCATGGTCCCTTCAAACTCAGCTTTGGCAAGTCTGGTTCAGTCTTTTACAATTGTTTTCGCAGTGCCTGGCTATATACTCGGAACAATTGGGGCTTTGGGTCTTATAGTAAAGCGTTTGACAGATTCCAATCTCACTGACTTTACTGCCGGCATAGATTACATGAACCTCATATGGCTAGGATTGATTTTCGTAACAGGGTTCATTGTCTGGCTTCAGGACCCTGGTTTCGGGGTCTCCAGGGCTTATCTGCAGAGCCTCCTCACGTTTAGTCACATGACTCAATCTATGACAGCCATCCACGTATTCAATCTCTTGTTGTTCATCGGTTTTTGGGTGTACTTCCCGTTTACACCCATGACCCATATGGTTTCAAAATATTTCATGTGGGATAAAGTAAAGTGGGACGATGATCCTAACAGGGGTGATGCAGGAATGGATTCGAAAATCAAGAAATATCTCGCCTACCCGGTTACCTGGGCTGCGGATCATGTCGGGGCTAAGGGAGGCACGAAGTCTTGGGCCGACGTAGCCACTTCCAATCCTTGGGAAAACAAAGAACAGAAATAATTGGAGGATCTAATATGAGACCCGAAGAAATATCCAAAAAAGCCGAACAACTCGTAACAATAAAGCCCGAGGAATTAGCTCCTTTGCCTTTCCCGTACGAAAACTATGAAGAAACTCCGATAACGCCATTGAAAGAAGAGCAGAAGAAAAAATGGGAGCACTCATTGGATGGCGTAAGCGCCCTCACGCTTCCCAAACCAGAATCTCGAGAAGAAGAAGAACGGCTCATAAAGGCATTTCTGAGCGGCTTAGAAAAATTGATGACCAAAGAGAATAACTGGACTTTTCTTCAACCTTTGATGTTATCTCTTGAATATTGCGCCAAATGCCAAACCTGCGCCGACGCCTGCCCAGCGTTCGAGATGAGTGGCAGAAAAGATATATATAGGCCTACTTTTCGGGCAGATGTGTTACGCAAGATCGTGAAAAAATATTTCTCCAAAGGTGGCAAGATCCTTGCCGGCTTTCGCGGACACGATATTGACCTTAATTGGGAAACCATAGCACGGTTGGCTGAATTAGCATACAGATGCACCCTATGTCGGCGTTGCGCTCAAGTTTGTCCGGTGGGAGTGGACAACGGATTGATAAATCATGAACTCAGAAAGATCTTCAGTCAGGAAATGGGTATAGCAGCCCCTGAGATTCATGAAAAGGGTTCAGTAAAACACCTAAAGTTTGGCTCCAGTACCGGCATGACTCAGGCCGCAATTGCGGACATAATTGAGTACCTTGAAGATGATATAGAAGAAAAAACAGGTAAAAAAATTAAGATTCCCCTAAACAAAAAGGGCGCAGAAATTCTTCTGATTCACAATGCCGGTGAATTCATGGCATGGCCCGAAAACCCCATGTCGTTTGCGATACTTTTTGATGCGGCGGGTATCGATTACACGCTGTCAACTGATCTGGCAGGATATGACGCTGTCAATTACGGCCTATGGTATGATGATGTTCAATTTGCCAGGGTCGCTTTGAAACATCTTGAGATCGCCCGTGAACTCGGGGTTAAGAAAATAGTCATTGGCGAGTGTGGCCATGCTCACAAAGCTCTATCGGTAATTGCTGACCGATTATTACCCGGAGGACAGATGATTCCTCGGGAAAGTTCCTATACCCTGCTCAATGAAATTGTTAAATCAGGAAAGATTAAGTTTGATCCTTCAAAGAATGACTTTCCCGTTACATTGCATGACCCGTGCAATGTGGTCAGACTGATGGGAATAGTCAAGCCGCAACGAGAAGTCTTAAACGCAATATTGCCCCCTGGCCGCTTTAGGGAAATGGAACCCCATGGCGTACAGAATTATTGCTGCGGTGGAGGATCCGGCTTCGCTATTATGAGCTCGGGCAACTTCCCTGACTGGAAAAGACTGGTATCGGGTAGAAAGAAGTTAAGTCAGATCCTGAATGCTTTTCAGGGAGAAATGGATCCGTCCATCAAGAAAATGGTTTGCGCTCCGTGCTCTAACTGCAAAGGACAAATCAGGGATATGATGGAAAGCTATGAGGTCTTCGAAAAGACAGGTATCTGGTATACTGGATTGGTGGAACTAATGGTCAACGCCATGGTGGATCAGGAAAAGCCTTTCCTTGAATGGCCAGGCGAAGGGGACGATGACGACGACATGTAACACAGCTTTCTAATTACAATAGGCGTAAAAAAAGGTCGGTCCACCAAGGAACCGACCTTTTTTATTAAATTAACTTAAACCGTCTAGTTACTCACAAAGCTTAACAAGATTATTCCACCTTTCGGTGATCTTATCCTGTATTTCTGAGGTTAATTTTTCATCCAGGTGACGATAGCGACCTTGACCTTTAAAATACTCCGATACGGGTTTCAGCTCCTTCGGTTTTCGGTTTAGCTTCCATATTCCGTTTTCTACCTCGTACAATGGGAAAACGCCGGTGTCCACGGCTAGTTGTCCGTATTCTATAGCCTTATTGGGAGGGATTCGCCAGCCTGTAGGGCAAACAGACAAAATATGGATGTACGACGGGCCATTAATTTCCTTGGCTTTTTGAACCTTTTTTTGCAAATCCGTAAAAAAGGTTGGGCATGCAGTGGCAGTATATGGAATGCCATGAGCTGCGGCAATTGCCACCATGTCCTTTTTCCACGTCATTTGACCTGCGGGTTTTAATCTTCCTGCAGGAGAAGTAGTTGTAGTGGCTCCAAATGGAGTGGAAGAAGACCTTTGGATACCAGTATTCATGTAGGCTTCGTTATCGACACAAACATAAATAACTTTATGGCCACGCTCCATCATCCCTGACAAAGCCTGAAACCCTATGTCCGTGGTCCCGCCGTCTCCTCCCATAGCCACTATGGTCACATCCTTGTCAGGGACTCTGCCTTTTCGGCGCATGGCCTTGAGTCCTGATTCAACACCTGATGCTACTGCTGCGGCGTTTTCGAAAGCTACATGGATCCATGGCACGTTCCAAGATGTTAGAGGATAGGGTGAAGAAATGATCTCCATACAACCCGTGGCCATAGCAAGTATCATGTCGGGGCCTATGGCCTTCAGTACGTGTCTTACAGCCAGGACTTCCGCACAGCCCTGGCATGCGCGATGTCCCGAATTGATGTACTCTTCCAGCGCAAAATTCTTTATAGGTTTGATGACCTTATTTTTTGCAGTCTCAGCCATATTGATCTCCAATCAGGCGACTCTCAACATCGCACACCAAAAATGTTGTAACCGTAATTCTTGTCAGCGAACGCCATTTCCAACATCTCGATTATGTTATCCGGCGTAACGTCTCTTCCTCCTAATCCGGCAATAGCGTTACGAATATTGGGGCGATTAGATTCATGATACATTATGGCCCTAATTTCCGAAGTCACCGGAGCATTGGCGGCGCCAAAAGAAACAGCTCGGTCCAGGACCAAGACCTCTTTGGCCCCAGAAAGGGCTTTCTTGATGTCGTCTATCGGCAAGGGCCTCCATAGTCTAATCTTGACAAGCCCGGCCTTTTTACCGCTATCTCTCAATTTATCGACAGCGAGGGAAGCTGTTTCGCATATGCTTCCCATACCCAAAATTATGGTTTCAGCATCTTCGGCTCTGTAAAGCTCTATAGGAGCATACTGTCTTCCCGTGAGTTCCGCCAGTTCGTTCCAGCCCTGTTTGATCACTGGAACTGACTTCAATAGCGCGTCATTTTGGGCAGCTTTGGCTTCTGTATAAATCTCAGGCATCCCAAACGCCCCCATAGTTACAACTTTGTCAGGATGTAACGTGTGAAGAGGTTTGAATTCCGGAAGATATTTTTTCACCATGTCCTGATCCCAAAACTCGATAGGCTCTATAACGTGAGTCAAGTTGAAACCGTCAACGTTAATCATTACGGGGATAGACACTCTTGGGTCCTCGGCCACCCTGAACGCGTGAAAGATTGCGTCATAGACTTCCTGTCCATTTTCACAGAACACCTGAATCCAGCCGGCATCCCTAACCATCATGGTGTCAGAATGATCATTCCAAATCGACAGTGGCGAACTAAGCGCTCGATTGGCCAGAAACATAACTATGGGTAGTCTCATCGAAGCCGCGATGAAAACGATCTCGGACATAAGAGCCAACCCCTGTGACGAGGTTGCTGTAAAAGTTCTCGCCCCAGCCGCCGACGATCCACAACATACACTCATCGCTGAATGCTCGGATTCCACAGGAACAAATTCCGCGTCCAGTTTTCCCGATGCGCATAACTCTGACAAATGCTCGACGACGTGGGTTTGAGGCGTTATCGGATAGGCCGCTACAACATCTACATCGCAAAGCCCCACAGCGTCGGCCGCCGCGATCGAAACTTCAATTCCTACTTTACGGCCCATACTTAGTCCTCCTCCATGGTGATGGCATTTACGGGGCATTCATAAGCGCAGATGCCACAACCCTTGCAATAATCATAGTTCCAGACAAAAATATTTTTTTCAAAATCCGGTGATATAGCCGCGTCAGGACACATCACAAAACATCTCCAACATCTTATGCAAACACTGCTATCGTAGTTGGGTTTTTGTGATCGCCATGTTCCTGTATGATAACATGACGCGTTTCCTGGTTCAGTTATAACAGCGCCGGCCTCAATTTCCTGCCAGCTCATTTGATCCATGGGTTTGGTCACAATTGCCTCCATTGAAAGACACTCTGATGTGATTGTCATTTAATAGTTGTGGGAAGATCCTGTTATTTCTCAAAAACCGCCGTTTCCTCGAATGCCCTTTTCATAGCTTCGATATTTCTGCTGGCAATTTTGCCAAAACGTTTGTTGAACGGTTCCAGAAGGGCATCCACAGACACAACGCCCGCAGCTTTCACAAGAGCGCCAACCATGGTGGTATTGGTTATCGGTAAGCCTAAAACTTCTTTGGCGATTTTGGATGCGTCAGTGATTGCCAGTCGTCCGTTGAAAGAGATTTGTTTTCGGATACTTTCTGGATCCTGTGAAGAATTTAGAATCAGAATTCCATCCTTGTGCAGCCCTTCTGCTGGATTTGCGATTTCAAGAAGTGATGGATCAAGAACAACTACGACATCCGGATTATAAATTTTGGATCTCATTTTGATGGGCTTGTCATCCATCCTCGCAAAAGCAACTACCGGCGCTCCGCGGCGTTCTGGGCCGAAACTAGGAAAGGCTGTGGCAAATTTTCCAATACTGATGGCGGCTTGGGCAACCAGTTCTGCGCACGTTACAGCGCCTTGGCCACCCCTGCCATGAAATCTCATCTCAATCATGCTGTCTCCTTCTTAGTCAAACTCCGGGTCTTCGTGCAGTTCGGCTTCTTTGATATCAAAATATCTAAATTGTTCATTTAGGATTTCGACACAATTCATAATGTTTAATTTTGCTTGTGAAAGCTCGAGGATTTCGGAAGGAAGTAGATCCTTCCTTTGGAGATGGGTTTCAATTAGACTGTTCAGCATGTTCAGCTGCCGCATATCGATTTCCAGGAAATCTCTTTCTTCGTTGTGGGGCTGGTTTTTTTCACTAATATTCTGAATCAGTTTCAGATCCCATTCATCATCCTTTTTCCAGCGGGCTATAGTAGCTGGATGC
>JBMFSZ010000026.1:0-16813 GCA_049967315.1 Desulfomonilaceae bacterium | reverse complement strand
TTCGGTAGGTTTGACCCATAATCTAAGTGGCTTTATTGCCGCACATACGGTCTTAATATACGGGAGGGAAGTCGCATGAGCACGCCTGGAATTTCCATTCTTGATGGAAAATATATGGTCACCATGGACCTTTTCCCTCAACAGTCCAAGGAATTCAATCAAATTTACAAGTTCTATGACTATCTAAAGGAAGGACGATTCACAACTACAAAGTGCAAGGATTGTGGCTCGGAGCCCTTCCCGCCCCGTGTGATGTGTCCGGACTGCTACAGCGTTAACATGGAATGGGTCGACTGGCCTACTGTCGGAACCGTGATTGATGTCACCGAAGAGGCGGTTGGTGTGCCGCTGGGATTTGGCAAGCCACCACTGATCCATGCTCTTGTAGATCTTGACGGCAAGAAGACTTTCTTCGTCAGGATAATAAACTGCAAGACAGGTGAACTAAAGTCCGGCGACAAGGTTAAGCTAGCTGTTTTCGATGTTGATCCAGTTCCTCAGGAAGCCGGAAGAGAAGTTATTAATATCCCGAGGGTTTTTTATGCGTTCGAGCCTGTAAAGTAGACGCGTAATAGTTAACCGCCACGCTACACAATTTGTGAGTTCGCTCAGCGAATAATTTTGCATCATCAACAGCTTTGTCGAATTAAATAACCAGGAGGATATGATATGACACTGGAATGGTTGCCTCGAGATAATGGGTCAAAAGACCACATACTCATCGGTTCGGAACACTGGGGAACAGATGCCCCATGTACAGTTTATGAAAAAAAACCTCTAACAAACCCCAAAGGTGAAGAAATTCCTGGCCTGTATGTGGCTTGGATCCGTCTCAACAACCCAAATCAGTACAACTCTTACACCACAGAAATGGTCAAAGGGGTAATTGCTGGTTTTACGGCTGCCAGTCAGGATCGCTCCGTTGTAGCCGCAGTTTTTACGGGCACAGGGGATAAAGCATTTTGCACCGGCGGAAATACCAAGGAGTACGCCGAATATTATAGTAAGAGGCCGCACGAATACGGCGAATACATGGATCTATTCAATGGCATGGTCGATTCCATCCTGGATTGTAAGAAGCCGGTAATTTGTCGAGTAAACGGGATGAGAGTCGCCGGTGGTCAGGAAATCGGTATGGCCTGTGACCTGGCTGTCGCCAGCGACCTGGCTATATTCGGGCAAGCAGGCGCTCGACATGGATCTAGCCCTGACGGTGGATCTACTGACTTTCTCCCCTGGTTCCTTTCAATGGAAGACGCTATGTGGAACTGTGTGAGCTGCGAGATGTGGAGCGCTTACAAAATGAAAGCGAAGAACCTAATCTCCAAAGCTGTCCCGGTTCTCAAACAGGGCGACAAGTTTATCAGAAATCCTTTAATCATTACAGATACATATGTGAAAGATGGTGAAATCGTCTACGGCGAGTTCAAAACTGGCGACGAAGCCAAGGAAGCCAAAGCCATGTTGAAGGAACTGCCAACGGATTTCACTCTTCTTGACCAGGAAGTTAACAAGATTGTCTGGACATTCGCAAATCTTTTCCCGGGATGTTTGATTAAAGCCATTGATGGCATAAGGGCTAAAAAGAAATTTTTCTGGGATCAATCGAAGCTCCCGAACAGACATTGGCTCATGGCCAACATGAATTATGAAGCATACTTGGGATTCAACGCCTTTAATTCCAAGAAACTTACTGGAACTGATGTAATTGACTTTATAAAGTGGAGACAATTAATTGCTGAAGGCGCTCCTGCGACTGAAGAAACTTTCGCGCAGGTTTTAGGAAAACCGAAAGAATAATTCTGAGATTCCCTGATTCTCTTGTCGCCGGTTTACTTAAATTCAAGTAATTTGACCGGCGACAAAATTGTTTGATCTAAAGGACACACTAACATGGAATTCCGATTGATTAAGGTCGAACAACATTTTAATGATACCGCTATCAAGATTATTCTAAATGCGCCTAAGGCAAATGTGCTTGAAGCGGAAATGCTCAAAGAAATCTTGAGCGTGCTTCACAGTCTTCGCAACAACAAAAACGTTAAAGTATTGGTTTTTGAGGGCGCTGGAAAGCATTTTTCGTTTGGAGCAAGCGTTCCTGAACACACCAGGGATAAAGCTGCTACGATGCTCTTGGCTTTTCATGAGGTTTTCTATGAGCTAGCCAGTATGGGTGTCCCTACTATGGCGGTTGTTAGGGGCCAGTGTCTGGGCGGGGGAATGGAATTGGCTCTCTTTTGCAATTTCATAGTTGCTGATTCAACCGCTGTTTTTGGTCAGCCTGAAATCGTCCTCGGGGTATTGCCTCCACCGGCTTCCGTGATGCTGCCTCTCAAGGTCGGACAGGCGTTTGCTGACGAAATAGCATTGACAGGCCGTTCTCTTAACGCGAAAGAGGCTAGAGAAATGGGTCTCGTGAACCTGCTTTGTGACAATGGACAAGACGCTTGGGATCAAGCGTCAGAATGGATCCAGAAACACATTCTTCCTAAAAGCGCGTCGAGCTTGCGCATTGCGAATTTTGCAGTCAGGAATCATTTCTTCCGCTCAATCAGAGAAGACCTGCCAAGGATGGAGGGTCTCTATCTAAAGAACCTGATGGAAACATTCGATGCCAACGAAGGAATCAATGCTTTCATTGAAAAACGAAAACCAGCCTGGAAGAACGAGTAAAAACAACACATCATTTTTAACGTTGCCGAGACCTCATTTGATAGCGGTTAATAACTGATCCATCTTATCACTTCCTTTGATAAGTTCGATTTCGTGGAAACCAGCAGAGATGAGGTCTTCCGAGATTTCCTTCAGCGTATATGTATTCCCACCTCTGGTGGCGACCAGCATATTTACCGCGAAAATCGCCCCTTCCAACGGCGCTGTCCTTGACTCTTCCATTATATGATCTCTGATTATCAGCAAACTATCAGCCTCCAGAGCATTGTACACTCTTGAAAATAGAGATCGATTCCTGTCACGGGAATTAATATGAATGATGGCTGAAAGCAGGGCCACATCATGGCCTGTGGGGAATTCGTCCTGGTTGAAATCTCCCTCAACATAGCGCATCCGGCCTGCTAAAATAGACCCGCCGGATCTTCTTCGACTTATTTCAACAACAACCGGTAGATCGAACAACGTGGCCACCAATTGCGGATTACACTCTAGAAAAGCCCTCGAATAAACTCCTGAACCTCCTCCTATGTCCAGAAGCGCTTTCCTGCCGGTGAGATCTATCTTACCAGAAACCCTTTGGGCCATTTGTCTGCCGACAACATCCATTGCTCCTATGAAAGCTTCCATTTCTTCCCGGGATCTGGCCTTACCAAGTGACGACCCAATATCAAACGCGCCGGAAACAATCGCAGTCAAATTTGACCAACTTTTCCACATGTTTGCCCTATGCAGCAGCATGGGTATAATAGATTCCTCTGAACTGGACTCCAGTATTTTGGATAAACCTGGTTCAGTCCGATAATGGTCACCATCTTTTGTTAACAGGCCTAGAGCCGTTAAAGCATCGAGTAGAATTTGAAGCCCTCTACTGTTCCAGCCATAAGCCTCGCAAAGTTCTGTCACTGTCCTAGAGGATGAATTCAGTTTTGAAAATATATCCAGTTCAGCCGCTGAAAGAATTATCCGCGATTTCTGAAAGCCAACACTCAACACATTTATATCTTTTGGATCAGATATCATTCCCGGTCGTCCGTTTCACACAGAATTATTATCGGAAGAAGTGTCCTAAAACCTCAACTCCCGCTGAACACATTACCACCATAAGTATACCTATCATAATATATAACCCAATTAGCCCAACCGAACTCATGTAACTCTTGTAGCGACGTACAATCAAAAACTTCGAAAAAAGGAGAATAAAAACAATCATTGCCAGAAAACCGTGAGCAATGAACACGACCGGTGTATTTTCAAAAGAGGCTAACCTTGGCAACATGTATATGAAGAAAATAATAAACATGAACATGAAAAGACGCCCCAGCCATTTGTGAACCGCTCTCAAAACTGCCGGGCCTCCTCGTCGCCCCAGAGTTTCAGCCATGATCACCGTATTGGCGACACCTATTAGAGCTAGGACAATTGCCCCTGGAATAGTTATTGAATCTGGCATATTATTGACCCCTCCCAATTTTTTTCACTTAACACCATTGGCCCGCATATCTACAAAATAATTTTTACACTATTCGACGCAAGCGCAAAAAGCATTTTAAAATTGCGTGGCATACCTGACATTACACTTTAATCATATTACATTAAGATTTGTTAATAATTGACAATATGTGGCTTTGATAATATTTTGACGCTGCGTCTATTAATTCGTTTTCTGACGCAGGAATCAGTCAAGGATTAAGAATAGCGTTCATGAGACCTTCCAGAAGGGTTCAGAGAGGGTTTAGGGTTCATCCTGATTGGGACCAGGCTCTTGAGAATGTTACAATCGTGCTCGTGGGAACCACTCATCCCGGGAACATCGGCGCAGTCGCACGTGTCATGAAAAATATGGGATTAAAAAACCTTAAACTCATTTCTTCAACTGGCTGCGGTCCTGAGACAGAAGCCTTGCCTATGGCTTCCGGAGCATACGACATTGTTCTAAATGCTCAAACCTTTGGCGACTTAGCGCCTGCCCTGTCAAATTCTCTGATGGCTGTGGGCGCTTCCGCTAGACTGGGGGGAAAACGTACCACCGCCAAGACACCTGCCGAAATAGTCCCCATGATAATGGACCGAGCAAAATCAGGTGAAGTTTCCATAGTGTTCGGTCGAGAATCGAGGGGTTTAACCAACGAAGAAATGAAATTGTGTGACCATCACTTGATAATTCCATCCGACGCCAATTTCGCATCCATGAATTTGGGTCAGGCGGCGGCAGTAGTCTGCTATGAATTATTCAAGATTGCCTCTCAACCGGTAGGGTTCCAGGCTGTTTCTTTTCATCCTGCGCCTATAGAATCGCGGGAACAGATGTTTGGTCACATAGAGCGGTCTCTTCTTAAAACCGGCTTTTTACCTCGGAAGAATCCACTGCGAATGATGCGCGATGTAAGGCGTATTTTTAACAGCGCTTCAATGGACGAACGGGACGTGAGGATAATTCGTGGCATATTTCGGAAATTCGAGAACGCCATACGTTTGGCTGGACAAAAAGCGCCGAATGAGGCTAATAGCAAATGACTTTCTCAAACCACATGCTTTTTGACCCTGTTATCTTCAGACTCGGCCCGTTGGAATTCCGATGGTATGGATTGATGTATCTCATTGGCTTCGGGATTGCCTATCTGGTCATAAAAAGAGAAATAAAGAGGAAAAACGGCCCCATTCCCGTGGAAAGCGCTGGGGATTTTCTCTTCTACCTCATTCTTGGTCTGCTATTAGGCGGACGAATAGGATACGTAATCTTCTACAATTTACCAGTATACATCCAGAGACCTTGGGAAGTCTTCGCAATTTGGCATGGAGGGATGAGCTTTCATGGCGGTCTCATTGGCATGATAATTTCCGGCCTGGTTTTTTCAATAAAATGCAAGGTTCCCTTTCTTGAACTTGCAGACATAGGAGCGTTGGCCGCGCCGCTTGGGTTAATGTTGGGCCGTATCGGAAATTTTATCAACGGTGAACTATACGGAAGACCGACTAACCTCCCGTGGGGAATGGTTTTTCCGGGTGGAGGCAATGTCCCCCGGCATCCGTCACAGCTTTACGAGGCTATCCTGGAAGGCCCCGTTCTATTTTCGATTCTCTGGGTTTTGAGGACCAGGGTTAAGCTACCAGGTCAAGTTTTAGCCTCATTTTTAATGCTCTACGGTATTTTTCGATTCCTAGCCGAGTTTTTCAGGGAGCCGGATCCTCAGTTGGGCTTCATTTTCTATGGTCTTACGATGGGCCAAATCCTCTGTTTTGTGATGATAGCCACCGGAGTAGCGTTGCTAATATACATCAAATCCGGAATAGCCCCCGGCAGTAAGCAGACTCCTGGTAAATTGAATTAAGGGGTTTCAAACTTGTCAGTGACTCCATTCGAAAAAGTCCGTAATTTTTATCCGAAGTGGTGCGCTTATGAAAACTAAATCGTGCCGTGGTATGGCGTTATTTTTTCTATCTCTTACTATCACGTTATTTCCCGTGGCGTTTTCCTGGGCGGAAAATGTCCTCTCCGGATTCGCTGATTCTGTGTCCCACAAAGGATCAACCGCGGTATCCCGTTTGCTTGAACCGAATGTAGCGGGTTTGGATCGGAATAACGCGAATCCTGTCCCTGGCTCATTTATTCTGGCAAAATCATCCTCCTCCAAGAAAGCGGATAGGAATTTTCAGTCCCAAAAAAGCGCTAAAACGACACCAGATCAGCAAAAAGAAACCTCTACCAAAGATGAGGCCACAACAGACAAGCAGGCGAACCCTTCCCCGAATACCAAAGTTGATTCTAAAGAGTCTTCCGCAACTTCTGACAAATCGAACTCTGAGCAAAAGGAAGCGCTTCCAAAAACCAAAGCGACACGCGAATCAGTTACAAATCTGATCAAAACAGCCGAAGAAAAGGAAAAAACTGGGAATTGGGATAACGCGCTCAGCGATTACAAATCTGCTGTTGAGCAATCCAAATCGATTAAAGATCGCAAACTCGAAGCTCTAGCTCTGAGAGGATCTTCCAGATGTGATTTTCACATGGGACGAATAGAAGAGGCCATAGAATTAATAGAAAAAGCTATAGAAATTAACAAGTCCACAAAAAACGCGAGAGGACGTTCGCTTGACCTAATAATGGCTGGCCAGATTTCTATGGCGCAGCGGGACTATTCTAAAGCTGTGGGGCAATTCGAAGAAGCCCAAAAGATACTGCCTTCATCCGAGTTCTCCGTGCTGCCCGACCTCTTGTTCAACTTGGCCAAAAGTTATATCGAGTTGCAGCGTTCAAAGGAAGCTCTTGCGGTCCTCAACAGACTGGCGGCTTACTATGCAAAAAACAATGAAAACGAACGGCTCGGGCATATTCAAGTCAAACTCGCCGACATTTATCTCGCTAAAGGAGATAATAAAAACGCCGAACAGGAACTCATGAAGGCGCAGAAAATATTCAGCGATATCAATCAGCCCAAACAGGTAGCGCAAATTCTTTTCAGATTGTCTTATCTGCAGCTTATTTCAGGGGATGTGCACAGCTCAGGCAATAGCCTCAAGGAAGCGCTGCGGAAAGAGCCCATAAGCAGCTTTAAATGGGCTCAATCGCTCCAGGATATAGTTAATGGTATTGATTTATATAAAAAGGGAAAACTTGATAAAGCCTCAGAACAGCTTAGCAAGGCGGTTTCTGCGCTTCGAGAGGATCAGTATATTCTTCTGAAAAGTCGTGCCGAGCTTGTCCTGGCTAAAATAAACCTCGAAACTGGCAATTGGAATTCGGCTAAAGAAATGGTGACTTCCGCTCTTAAGGGGTTTGAAAGTTTTTCGATATTGGATGGACAGGCTGACGCAGAAGAAACTCTTGCTCAAATTCTTTTCCGGCAGAGTTCCGTAAAAGACGCCCTGGACCACTCAGACAAGGCTCTGGCGATTTACAAGAAGATTAAAAATAAGGATCGAATAGTTGATTGCAAGATTCTTGAAGCCGAAATCCATGAGGTCCTGGGAAACCCTGCCGTCTCTCTCAAACTGTTGAAGGAGGCTCTTGAAGATTCGAAAGCTGGCATTGATCGAGCAACGATGAACTATTTGAGATTGGCTGTGGCCAAATTCCGACTGACCAGAGAAAACCCTGAAAAGGCATTAGAGGCGGCATCAGAAGCGAAAAAGGATTTTGCCGCCATGAATGACCAGGTAGGCGTGGCGGAGGCCAATCTTGTTTTAGGGCTGGCTTATGAACTCAATGGCAACATTGACAAAAGTCATGAGTCATTGGAACAGGCGTTAAAATTTCATGAGCAAAGGTCCGACCGTTTTTCGGAAGGCAAAGATCTGACAGCATTAGGCATAATTTACAAGAACCTTGGATCCATAGACAAGGCGGAGGAAACCTTCCAGAAAGCTATGGAGCTTAGGAAATCACTCGGTGATTTGAGAGGATACGCGGCCAATCTTGCAAATTTAGCCAACATTTATAGACGTAAATCCCAGAATGAGAAAGCTGCCGAGAATCTGAAAGAGGCTTTGTCAATTTATCAGCAGGTTTCCGATAAAAAAGGGGAAGCGGACGCTCTCACAAATCTGGGTAATCTGGACGCTATAGATGGAGCCTACCAGGGGGCCATGGAAAAATTCCAGAAAGCCCTTCAAATTCATCGGGAAACCTCGGACATCAGAGGAATTGCGACTGACTTGATCAGTATCTCTTCGCTCTATCTGGTGAGAGGAGATATCGACAACGGCTTGGCAACCCTCAAAGAGGCCGAAACATACAACAAGCGAATCTTCAATCCGGTAGGTAACCTTGCGATTCTTTCCGAAATGGCCACGGTTTCGAAGGCTAGAAGGAATTTTCCCGAAGCTTTAACCAATCTTGCCAAAGCGATGCAGATTGCCAAAAGCCTTAAGGATTCCAAAGCAATATCGTCAATCAATTTGCGAATATCCTCGGTATACGCAGAAATGGGCGATTTTCCAAAAGCATTAAAGATCCTTGATCAATCTCGTGTTGAATTGGCCAAAGAACACGATGTCAAAGGACTTGCCTGGGCAATTGGAGAAACAGGTATCATACAGGCAAAAACGGAAGATTACGAAAACGCCATCAACAACCTCAAACAGGCGAGCCAAATACGTGAGCAGTACAATATAATATCATCACAATCGCAGGACGTCGATTACTATCTAGCTGAAATATATCAAGGGTTCAAGGCCTATGACAGGGCCCTGGAATATTACCATAAAGCCTTATCATCGTCTCAAGCTCCTGGAGGCGACAAATTTGTAGGCAAGATTTATGACCGGATAGGCAACATCTACTTCGGAATGGAAGAATATTCCAAGGCACGCGACTTCCTCGAAGACGCTCTGAGAATAAGTCTGGATACAGGAGACACAAAAAAACAGAAGGCTCAGCTAATAAAACTGGGCGACACTATGAGTAAACTCAAGGATCCCGAGGCTGGTTTAAAATACCTCCAGAAAGCGCTAACTCTAACTAGCGACACAAAAGACACTGCTACCCAGGCTAGGGTTCTGACCAGAATGGGAACTTTAAATCAGGTTCAGGGCCGTCCAAAAACAGCCCTGGAAAATTATACAGACGCCATGGACCTCAGGAACAAACTGGGGGACAAAAGAGGAGTAAGTGAGAATCTACTTCAAATCGCGCTCGTCAACGCCATCTTGGGAGACTTCGATCAATCTGTTGCAAACTTGAAACGAGGCATGGATATCGCCCAGGCGTCTGAAGATCGTAGCATGCTTTGGAAAGCCTATTTCATCATGGGGCGGACTCTGGAAGAAAAAAAGAGTTTTGGTGAAGCTCTTGAAGCCTACAGAAAGGCTTTGAGCATAGTGGACGCAATGGACGTGGACTATTCAGAGGAATCAGAAGAAGATGACTTCATATTTGGCGGGACATCAGCCTTGTTTGAAACCACTCTCAGAGTGCTCATGAATCTGGCCAAAAAGGATCCTGAAGGCGCTTACGATAACCAGGCTCTGAGATTGGTAGAAAGACTGAAGGCATCGTCATTCGAAAACACTCTTTCAAAGATAAATGTGCCAAGTTATTCAAACATTCCTAATGATCTTGTAATAAAAGAAAAAAGTTTAAGACTCTCCCTCAACCGATTTAACGAAAAGTTGATGCTGGAAAGATCAAAACTACGTCCAAATCCTCAACTTATGAAAAAACTGCTTCAGGAGAGACGTGTAAAGGAGACCAGTTTTGCAAAACTGCGGGACCAACTATCCAGAGACTACCCATCTTACGTCAACCTGACCAAGCCTAAACCAATTTCCATTCACCAGATCCAGAAGAGTCTGGATCCCGAAGAAGTCCTACTGGAATACATGGTCACTAGAGGCCGAACCTATATTTTCGCAATCGATAAATACCGCTTCCACACTTTTTCGATCGACTACCCCTGGTCCGAGATGGAAAAGGACGTGGGCTCACTGATCGGGCCACTGCAGAAACATGAGACGCTCGCAAGCTGGGATCCATCCGTGGCATACAAGATCTATTCAAGAATAGTGAAGCCTGTAGAATACATGATGACAGGCAAAAAAGCGGTGGTAGTCATACCAAACGGTCCCCTCTGCTGGGTTCCTTTTGAGATTCTGGTAGAGTCAAAATCTCACGAGACAAAGAGGTTCTGGTCTCCAAATGATAGACCTTCATATCTACTTGAAAAGTATACCTTTTCCTATGCAGAATCCAGCTATTCGTTGTGCCTCTACAGGAGCAGAAAGGCGGGAGATAAACCAGGATGGAATCTTGTAGCCTTTGGTGACCCAATTTTCAGTGATCCAGACAGAGATCTGGAAGAAAATCCCGGGGCTCAAAAAATATTAGCCTCGTTAGACACATCCCAGGCCATGCCCAATCAGGGAAGCGGTCTGCTAAAACCGTTGCACGGTGGACGAAAAGAAATTCTGGAGATAACCAAAATACTTTCTGGCCCCTGCCAAACTTACCTCGGCAAGCAAGCGACTGAAACTCTCTTTAAAAAAGCTGACTTGAGCCGTTATCTTTACATCCACTTGGCCACCTATGGGGTTTTGTCATCCGGGGCTGGACGCTTACGACAACAGCCTGCCATTGTTTTCTCACTCTTCGGTGACAAGGAGAGCGATGGATTCCTGGAACTCGGGGAGGTTTTTGGGCTCAACCTTCGCGCAGAAATGGTTGTTCTATCCTCTCTTTTAACGCCGGGGAAAAACATGAATTTCGGATCTAACGCTCTTTATGATCTAGCCAGAGGTTTCCTTTTCGCTGGAGCAGGTTCCATGGCGATGAGTCTGTGGCAGGTTAATGAGGAACATTCGCAACGATTACTGTTGGAAATGTTCAAGAACCTCAAGGAAGGATCAAAATCGGAAGCTCTTAGAAAAGCCAAGTTGTCGATTTTACATGGTCAGGGGACGTCTCATCCTTACTATTGGGGGTCGTTCATACTGGTAGGTGATTGGAAACCACGGTTCCTTCCCGACAATAGCCACTGGGAGCCTGAAAGTGTAGGGGTCAAGGGTGTGTCTACATGGAGAAAACTGTTCAACATGTAGAAGAACCTTATTTCTCACAGGATAAAACATGAAGATTCTGGTACTCAACAGCGGCAGTTCTTCCCTAAAATTTAACCTGTTCCAGATGAGAGATGAGAAAATCCTTATTTCAGGGACTATAGACAGGATTGGCATTCCCCAATCGGTCGTGAGTTTCCAGGAATATGGCAAAGATCCAGAAATCATAGCTGGCTCCATATCCGACCATGGCGCTGCTCTCGACACCTTATTCCAGGTTCTGACTGTAGGGCCTATTACCGCTTTACCCGACATTCAAGCTGTAGCGCATAGGGTTGCTCACGGTGGAAAATTCAGGGAATCGGTCGTAGTGAGCCCCGAGGTTATAGATCAAATTCGCAGCATGAACCGTTTTTTTCCCCTCCATCATCCGGCAATGATACTTGAGATCGAAGAGTGCATGGAAAAGATGCCTCATGCAGTTCATGTTGCGGTTTTTGACAACTCTTTCCACAGAGACATCCCGGATGAAGCCGCGATCTATGGGCTCCCGTATAGATATTTTGCCGAGAAAGGCTATAAAAGGACCGGTTACCATGGTAATTCGCATGCCTTTGCCGCCAGCGAATCAGCAAAATTCCTTGACAAGCCATTAAGCCAATTGCGGATCATTTGTTGTCATCTGGGAAATGGCGCCAGTACATGCGCTATAAAATACGGCAAATCCATAGACACCAGTTTGGGGATCAGCACGGTAGAAGGTCTGATGATGGGAACCAGGTCCGGCGATATCGACCCGGGATTAATACCTATCATAATGGATGAGGAAAATCTTTCTCCGGAGCAGTTTACCGACATGCTCGTACATTCCTCAGGATTGCTTGGAGTAAGCGGTTTAAGTCGGGACATGCGGGAAATAGAAGCAGCGGCGAAGCAAGGCCATGAACAGGCGTGTTTGGCTCTAAACGCGTTTTGCTACAAGGTTAAGCGATCCATAGGATCCATGTTGATGGCGCTCGGAGGCTGTGACGTTCTCGTTTTTACGGGGGGCATCGGCATAAATAGCGCCATTGTCCGTGAAAAATCTCTCGCAGGAGCCGATGGTCTGGGTTTTGCTCTGGATCCAGGCAGAAATAACGATCTGACTCCCCTCACAGCGCAACTTCCGGTTAAGGATATCTCCTCAGATAATTCTCCAATAAGAATTCTCCTGATAAGAGCCAACGAAGAACTCATGATGGCCCGGGATTGTTACAGAATAACCCAGGAAGTTTTATAGCCATGACCTCTCTAGTCATCTACCTCAGACTGGCACAGGGACACCGGTTTTTACAGGAGACGTCGATTGGATAGATTGGGAGCTATCGTTGGACGATTCCAGATCTTTCACAACGATCACCTTGAATACCTGTTGGCAGGCAGGTCTTTGTGTCAGCACCTGATTGTCGGAATCACCAATCCTGATCCTTCTCAATCAAAAAACGATTCCGCCGCGCCTCATAGGCATCTCAGTTCTTCGAATCCTCTTACATACTTTGAACGATACTGCATGGTCAGAGCGGTCTTGAACGAATATGAGGTAGCGCATGACAAATTTTCTATCGTCCCTTTTCCCATCAACTTCCCCGAGCTTTACCGCTACTACATCCCATCAGAAGCGGTATTCTATTTGACGATATACGACGACTGGGGCAGGAAGAAACTGGCGCTTCTTTCAGCCTATGGGTTGAAGACAAACGTGCTGTGGGAAAAAACGCCCCACGAAAAAGGACTGACGGGAACTGAGATAAGGCGTCGAATCATCCTCGACCAACCTTGGGCACATCTGGTACCTAGCAGCGTCTCCAAACTGCTTCGTGAGTGGAAGATAAAAGAAAGAATGCTCGATCCAGCCAAGACCGTCTAAAGATAACCCCAAATCATTCCATTAAATAGTTTCCCAATTTCACCATTTACGAACGCTTATGTTTCAAAGTCCCATAGATATCGCCCTGCAGGGTTCGCACTGATAAGCCTTGCAACCTTTTTAGGAGAGCCTCAGCGTCCAGCCATTCTGACGATTTGAATAAGGGCTGTTGGCCTATCGTGAAATTAAACCAGTATGCTCCAAGGTCTGAAAGAGCAGTAAGGCATGGTTCCAGCTTGTGAAGGTATTCTACGTGGTATTCGAAAGAAAGCCTCTCTACAGGCACACTGAGGCCTTCCAGAATCTGATGCTCGTATCCTTCAGCATCGATTTTACAAAAAGATGGAACACCATATTTACTAATCATCCTATCCATGGTGGTAACAGAGACAGGTTCAGGGCTGCCCCATCTGAAAAATCCGAACCTGCCGCTACGCTTTACCGCCTCGATCCATTCCAGGGACATCGAGGAAATAGGGTTTCTGACTTCACTCAGGTATATGAAACCTTGTTCTTCCCTGGAACCTAACGCTACGGGTTCTATCGAAACCCTGGGGTCATTGCCAAATTTGGATCTCAGAGTTTTCAGGCAATCCTGCTGAGGCTCAACAGCCACCACCTTTGCCCCAAGTCGCAGGAATATGGAGACGTATGCGCCAACATTAGCGCCTACATCGAAAACAAGGTCGCCTGGTTTCACGAAATCTGATAGGAGTGAAATTAACCTGGGCTGTTTTAACGACCACCTGAGGGTTTTGTAAATAGCCCTAATTTTTGAATAGGACCTTAAAACCTTCTGTAAGTCCAACTATGGGTCGCTCCTTTTCAGCGGTTCGTTGCAGAAAGGTTTTGCTAGCTAAGCCTGCTATTTAAAGCGATTCAGCTGGATTTTCAGACCTCGTAGGTACTCTCCCTGATGAAAGCCTCGGTAAGTCTGAACGCTTCATCGTCGGTAAATTGACGCGGGGGCCTTTTCATGAAGTAGGCAGAAGGCCCTTCCAAAACTCCGCCAATTCCTTTATCCAAAGCCAGCTTACAGCATCTGATAGCATCTATGCCAACTCCGGCGGAATTTGGTGAATCTTCCACTGATAAACGTAGGTCCAGGTTTATGGGAATATCACCGAATATGCGGCCTTCCATCCTTATGAAACATATTTTGTTGTCTTTTAGCCAGCCAACGTGATCACTTGGGCCGACATGGATTCTGTTGTTATCCAGTTGATCATCGGCCACCGACTTCACGGCTTCTGTTTTCGAGATTTTTTTTGATTGAAGCCGTTCCCTGTTTATCATGTTGAGAAAATCGGTGTTTCCCCCCACATTTAATTGATAGGTATTGTCGATCTTGACTCCCCTCTTCACGAAAAGATCTGTCAATACCCTGTGAACTATAGTTGCGCCAATTTGAGACTTTATATCATCACCCACTATTGGCAACCCTTGGGTTTTGAATCTGTCAGCCCAGGAGTTGTCACTGGCGATAAAAACCGGGATGTTATTTATAAATCCGAGACCTGCCTGTAGGGCGCACTCGGCATAAAATGCGGTAGCCATTTGTGAACCAACAGGCAGATAATTCAGCATGATTTCCGCTCCTGACTCTTTGAGCGCCGAAACGACTTCCTCCATGGGCGGTTGCTTCTCTGAAGACAATTTGAAAGTCTGCTGTTCCGGATAATCGTTCATGTGCGGCGATACGCCATCCAGGAGCGCCCCCATTCTTACCACTACACCCGTTTTGGGTAGTTCTTTTACAATCCGTACACAACAGTTTGGAGGGCTGAACAATGCCTCCGATAGGTCTCTACCCACCTTCCTGGCGTCAACATCAAAACAGGCCACTACTTCTATGTCCGATGGTTTGTACTGACCGATTAGAGGGCGCATGAGTCCTATTGAGGATGTGGTTGGCGAGGCATAATAATGAATACCCTGAACTAATGCGCTTGCACAATTTCCAAGGCCAACGACGGCCACCTTTATTTTTTTCATAGAAGCCTCTCCGCTCCCAACCGTTTTAAATCTTGGAATGAATTGCAGGGTCAATCGCTAACAGTTTCCATAGACAGATCCGGAAATAATCTGATATTTTTAAGATATCATAAATATTTCTGGATTCAATTGTTATGGCTGAAGGGCATAATTATCCTGGTCTGGAGTCTAAATTGGAAGCTGAATGGAAAACAAAGCCGTCGGACCGTTTTGTCCTTAAATGGATTAAAATCAATCTTTCTTCAAGAGTCAGTCAGAAGTTAATCGGATACAAATGGCTAAGGCCATGGATGATTACCGTAATCTCAATGGTTACAGGGGTTGCAGCCGGCATATTGTTTTCAATAAATCTTGGCTTCCTGGCCGGTTTAATGGCCGCAGTGTCCCAGATACTAGACGGCGTGGATGGTCAAATTGCAAGATTAACGGGGCGAAGCTCCAACCCTGGGGCCTTTCTCGATTCAGTCCTTGACAGATACTCAGATGGATGTCTCGTGATAGGATTGACAATTTATAACCTTCACAACAATTCTCCCTTTGGACCAGCCGCTTTGATTGCATTGGGCGCTCTGGCCCTCATCGGAAGCGGGCTTATAAGCTACTCTACCGCCAGGGCTGAGAGTTTGGGGATCTCTTTTGGTACCCCCACCCTGGCCAGTAAGGGAACGCGAACAACAGTTGTCGCAGTGTCAGGGCTACTGAGTCCGATTAATTCCCTAATTCCTCTGGTTGCTCTTGTCTATCTGGTTGTTCATACAAACACCGTGGTATTGTTTCGAATCTATAAAGCCCGGCGCCAGAAATGACATTAATTACTTTCCCGAATGATGGATATTATGAAGTTCGTTGAATCCTGAAATTAGTGGTTCTATAATTGTTTTCTTTCAATATGTTTGTTAATGATTTATTGACTTATATTGAAATCGAACCTCTACGTCATGGCAACTTTCCATCGTTCCCAACGTAAGGCCTAATCGTTTTTAAAATTGCGCATTCAATAGAATGCGCATGGAGAAACGTGATCATGTTGAAGGGTTTTTTCATTTTTCTTGTGCTGTTAGCGGTCTTTTCCGGCTTGTGCGGCTGTGCCACCTTGGAGCCACAAAAAACCAATAGCGTGGATTCAACTCCAAAAGTTAAAGAGGAGGACATAACCCACAGTGGCTCTACTAACCCCGCATATCAGGTTCCCCAAAATTCTGGCCCATCCCAAGGGTCCGAAATCGGTCAGGCGGCGCCTCCACTTTCTTCACCAACGGATACAGGCGCAGGTAGAGCTCCCAGGCGGTTTATCTGGAAAGATAAACATTGACTATAGTTTCGCCTTTTTTGTATGAGAATACAGTGGGGCGAGTGAATAATAGTTGAAAAACAAGGCGTTCCGCGCGAACCCGTTTTTTGGAAACAAACAAGGGGGAAGGAGGAACGCCAAGATGAAAAAAGAAATAGCATATCCTTTTGGAATTGACGAGATTAGATTTATGCGGTGTTTCACCGCTCCGAGTTTCCGGACCTTTGTAGCCCTTTTGATAGGTTGGGCGCTGACCGTGGGAAGGCACACGGTCAGCCAGGTGATTCTGACCATGAGTCTCCATCATTCGAGGCATTTTGCCACTATTTACCGATTTTTGGGAAAGAGTCCATGGAGCGTTGATCTTGTGTCCTATTATCTTTTTAGGGTTTTGATCGAGACGCTGAACGCCAAGGGAGGTGAGATCCTGGTGGTCGTTGACGACACGTTGAACAAAC
>JBMFSZ010000025.1:0-16833 GCA_049967315.1 Desulfomonilaceae bacterium | reverse complement strand
CTTCGGGGCATCAAGCGGGAGGACGTGGAGCGCGGTCAGGTAGTCGCGTTGCCTGGTTCGATAACGCCTCACACGAAGTTCAAGGCTGAGACATACATACTTGGTAAAGAGGAAGGTGGGCGCCACACGCCGTTTTTCAATGGATATCGACCCCAGTTTTATTTCAGGACGACGGACGTCACAGGGATAATAACGCTTCCTGAAGGGGTTGAGATGGTGATGCCTGGAGACAATGTGTCGCTTGAGGCGAGTTTGATAACGCCGATAGCGATGGAGAAAGAGCTCCGGTTCGCCATCAGGGAAGGCGGAAGAACAGTCGGCGCAGGCGTCGTCTCAGAAATTATAGAATAGAAGGCTTTGAGTAGAAGAGGAATTTCCATGGATATGCAAGCGCTGAAAATACGGATCAGGTTAAAGGCGTACGACCATAAGTTACTGGATCAATCAGCCGCGGAAATAGTCGACACGGCATGGAGAACAGGGGCAAAGGTCGCTGGCCCGATACCTCTTCCTACCAGAATACATAAATATTGTGTTCTGCGGTCGCCTCATATCGACAAAAAATCGAGAGAGCAATTCGAAATCCGGGTGCACAAGAGGCTCATAGATATCTTGGAACCCACCCAGCAGACTCTGGACGCTTTGATGAAACTGGATTTGTCACCAGGTGTCGATGTGGAAATCAAGGCGTGATGCTTGCTCTTACCTTTACGTCCAGGAGCTTCTAATGGTTAAAGGGTTGATAGGAAAAAAACTCGGTATGTTCCAAATGTTTGACGAATCCGGCCATTCAATTGGGGTTTCAGTTGTTCAGGCCGGGCCGTGCCAGGTCGTCCAGAAAAAGCCTAATTCGAGAATACAACTGGGATTTGGGCAAGGCCGTGAGACCAGATTGTCCAAGCCCGTCCTTGGCCAGTTTAAAAAGGCTGGATTGGCTCCTAGTGAGGTCCTTCGCGAGTTTCCCGCGGACGAAGATACGAATCTGGAAGTCGGCCAAAGCATAGGGGCGGAGATTTTCTCGCAAGGCGAGTTGGTGAAAATAGTTGGAGTCGGCAAGGGCAAGGGTTTCTCAGGAGTTATCAGAAAGTGGAATTTCGGCGGCGGCCGAGAGACTCATGGGTCACGCTCTCACAGGATACCCGGCTCGGTAGGTCAGTGCGCGTGGCCATCGAGGATTTTTAAAGGCAAAAGGATGCCCGGTAGGATGGGTGGGAAAAGTGTCACTGCCCCTACTGTTCAGGTTGTCGAAGTGAGACCGGAAGAAAATATACTTTTACTCAGAGGACCAATACCCGGGCCTAGGGGTTCCATTGTGTTGATAAGGAAGCGATAATGGCCGTTGTAGACGTGATAAACCAAAACGGGGAAAAGGTGGACTCGGTAGAACTAGAGGACCGCATTTTTAACGCCGAAATTCGTGACACTCTGGTTCAGCAAGTGGTAGTATGGCAACTGGCAAAACGACGGTCCGGCTGTGCGGCTACCAAGACTCGTGGACAGGTAAGAGGTGGAGGTAAAAAGCCTTGGCGCCAAAAAGGTACCGGTCGTGCCAGAGCGGGGACGAGCAGGTCTCCGGTATGGTCCGGCGGCGGAACCATATTCGGCCCACACCCCAGGTCATATGCATTCTCTCTGCCGAGGAAAGTAAGAAAAGCAGCGCTGTGCTCAGTTCTATCGGCCAAATTAAAGGACGAAAAACTGACCATTCTGGATAAACTGGAACTCGAAGAGCCCAAAACCCGGCTATTTGCTGGGGTATTGAGTGGGCTCGGATTCGACAAGGACAAGACGCTCTTTCTTGTGCCCGAGAAAAACCCCGATCTGACCAGAGCCTCGAGGAATATTTACCGCACTATGGTTCTGCCTACCGAGGGGTTGAACGTCTATGACCTGCTGAGGTTCGAGCGTCTCGCCATATTAAAGGATGCTCTGCCAAAGTTATCGGAAAGGTTGAGCTAATGTTTGAAGAATTTAAAATCATAAGGCGACCAATCATCACCGAAAAAGGGTCCTCCTTAAAGGAAAGTAACAATCAGATCGTGTTCGAGGTTGACAGGCAGGCTAATAAACCCGAAATCCGAAAGGCGATCGAGAAGATATTTAAAGTTTCGGTAGTTGGTCTGCAGACCCAAAATAGAAAAGGGAAACCGAAGCGAATAGGTCGCTCCATAGGGCGGCGCAAGAATTGGAAGAAAGCTATCGTAACCCTTAAAGAAGGCGATAGAGTCGAGTTTTTCGAAGGAGTATAGGATCATCATATTAGCTCCGGAAAATAACTCGGGGCTTCGTCCTGAACGCTGACAAACTATCCTAAGGATTTTCTCTATGTCGATCAAGAAATACAAACCCACATCACCAGGCATTAGGTTCAAAACGGGTTTCGCTTTCGATGAAATTACTGCCGACGAACCTCTTAAGGGGCTTGTAAAGGGTAAGGTTTCCGGAAGCGGGCGCAACAATAACGGGCGAATTACGGTGAGGCGACGAGGCGGTGGGCACAAGAGGCTCCTGCGGGTGCTGGACTTCAAAAGAAACAAGGTTGATGTTCCGGGTACCGTAACGAGTGTGGAATACGATCCAAATCGGAGCGCCAGAATTGCCCTTATTAGCTACGCCGATGGTGAAAAGGCCTATATACTGTGCCCGCACCAGCTAAGCGTCGGCGATTCAATTGTCGCAGGCGAACGTGTGGATATAAAGCCCGGTAATTGCCTCCCTTTAAAGAATATCCCCCTGGGCACGATGGTACACAACGTGGAGATGAAAATTGGCAAAGGCGGTCAGATTATTCGGGCGGCAGGGACTTATGGCCAATTGATGGCTAAAGAAAAGGGATATGTCCAGTTAAAACTGCCCTCCGGGGAAGTCCGGATGGTGCTGGATCGCTGCAGAGCAACCATCGGGCAGGTTGGGAATCTCGACCACGAAAATATCTCCTTAGGGAAAGCGGGTAGGACCCGATATCTTGGAAGACGACCTAAAGTGCGAGGCGTGGTTATGAACCCTGTAGACCACCCCCACGGTGGTGGTGAGGGGAGAACGTCCGGTGGTCGGCATCCTGTGACCCCATGGGGTGTCCCAACAAAAGGATTCAAGACCCGCAATGGGAAGAAGCCTTCTGATAAATTTATCGTTAAACGGAGGAAGTGAGTCGGATGCCACGTTCTGTGAGTAAAGGGCCATTTGTGGACGAGCATTTACTTGAAAAGGTCGTCCAGGCTAAGGATACCACGTCACGAAAGGTGATTCAGACATGGTCCCGAAGGTCTACAATTATTCCGGACATGGTTGGATTAACTTTCGCTGTACACAACGGGAAAAAGTTCATTCCTGTATTTGTGACCGAAAATATGGTCGGACATAAGCTCGGTGAATTCTCCCCTACAAGGACCTTTCATGGTCACGCTGGCGATAGGAAGGCCAAGAAAGGACGCAAGTAATGGAATGGGAAGCAAAATTGTCTCATGCTCATATCTCCGCTCGTAAGGCCCGCATGGTCGCGGACTTGGTGCGGGGGTTACAGGTCGGGGCCGCTTTGAGCACGCTCCGGTTTACTCCCAAGAAGGGCGCAGGGATCATTAGGAAGGCCCTTCAGTCCGCTTTGGACAACGCGTCTAAATCCAGTGGAGTGAACGAAGACAACCTGTATGTGAGCAAAATCATGGTGGATGAAGGCCCGACAGCCAAGAGATGGATGCCGCGGGCTATGGGTCGTGCGACCCGCATTAGGAAGAGGACCAGCCACATTTCAATCGCTTTGCAAGAGAAGTGATACAAAAATCACCGGATGTTTCGCTTTCGAATCTGGACGAAGGTTTGGGGGCGAGAGGCGGTAAAAACGTTACACCCTCAGGAGGGTTATTTTGGGACAGAAAGTTCATCCTCACGGTTTTCGGCTAGGCGTAACGCGAACATGGGACTCACGATGGTTTTCGCAAAAAGAATACGGAAACTTCCTGATTGAAGACCTCAAACTCAGGGAATTCGTCAAGAAGAGACTGTCCCAGGCCAGTATCGCCAAGATGGAAATCGAAAGGGCCGCCGGGAAAATTCGGCTGCTGATACACACGGCACGACCTGGAGTTGTGATTGGGCCAAAGGGCGCGGAAATAGAGAAGCTGAGACGTGAGATTCTCCGGGTAACCAAACAGGACGTGATCGTGGATGTAAAGGAAATTCGGAAGCCCGAAATTGACGCTCAACTGGTTGCCGAAAATGTTGCTCAGCAACTGGAACGTCGAATCGCTTTCCGCAGGGCGATGAAGAAATCTGTTACAAGTGCCCTGAAATCAGGAGCCAAAGGTATCAGGATTGCTACCGCGGGCCGACTCGGCGGCGCAGAAATGGCGAGGCGGGAATGGTACCGAGAAGGCAGGGTTCCTCTTCATACACTTAGAGCCGACATCGACTACGGATATGCCCAGGCTACGACGACCTATGGTGTCATCGGAGTCAAGGTTTGGATATTCAAGGGCGAGATGATCAAGAACGCAGGTGGAGAGAAATGAAATGTTAGCGCCCAAGAAAGTTAAATACAGAAAAAGGCAAAAGGGTCGAATGAAGGGTCTGCCGCTCCGGGGAACCCAGGTTTCCTTTGGGGAATTTGGCCTGATGGCCACGGAGCCGACGTGGGTTACTTCGAGACAGATAGAGGCGGGCCGTATCGCCATGACGAGGCACATCAAGAGAGGCGGAAAGATCTGGATTAGGGTTTTTCCCGATAAGCCGATCACCAAAAAACCTGCAGAGACCAGAATGGGTAAGGGTAAGGGAGCGCCTGAGGAATGGGTCGCCGTCGTGCGCCCGGGAATTATAATGTATGAAATGGAAGGCGTTCCGGTTGAAGTGGCCCGAGAGGCTTTTCGCCTCGCTGCAAGGAAACTGCCTCTAAAAACTCGTTTCGTGATTCGTGAGGAGTTGACATGAAGCCGCGGGAATTGCGGGATCTTTCTGTGGAGGAATTGACCGCGAAAGAGAGGGAATTTCGGGAAGAGGAATTTAAGCTCCGCTTCAAGAAGGCCACCGGTCAACTAGAGAAAACTGCCCGGCTTGGAATGCTCCGCAAGGAGATTGCTCGGGTTAAAACCATAATACGAGAAAAGAGGGGGTCTGTATGACAAGCTCCTCTAGCGAACGTCAACAGCGAAAAGTCCGTACCGGCGTTGTCGTCAGCGACAGGATGGACAAAACGGTGGTCGTGGAAGTGAGTCGAACAGTACTGCATCCAGTGTATAAAAAATATGTGCGCCGCAGGAAAAGATTCATGGCTCACGATGAAGAAAACCGCTGCCGAATTGGTGATCAGGTCATGATTGTTGAGACTCGGCCACTTAGCCGCCACAAGAACTGGCGTGTTCAGAAGATAGTCAAGGAAGCAGCCTTCCTCGGAGGCGCGGCATGATACAGCAGCAAACGAGAATGGACGTCGCCGATAACTCCGGCGCAAAGGAACTCTTTTGCGTCAAGATATTGGGTGGCACCAGAAGGAAATACGCAAGTGTGGGCGACGTCGTAATCGTGTCGGTCAAACAGGCGATTCCCAATTCGAAGGTGAAGAAAGGTGAAGTTCATAAGGCTGTGGTTGTCCGGACCAAAAGGGCTGTCAGGCGCCCAGACGGTTCGTACATTAGGTTCGATGATAATTCCGCGGTTCTTATTAACAACCAGCTCGAACCAATCGGAACCCGAATCTTTGGCCCAGTGGCGCGTGAGCTCAGGGCGAAGAAGTTTATGAAGATTGTGTCGCTGGCTCCGGAGGTCCTGTAGCTATGTCAGCCATTAAGAAAGAAGACAGAGTGAGAGTGCTCTCTGGCAAAAACGCCGGTCGCGAAGGTAAGGTCCTCCGGGTGTTCACAGAAAAGGACTCGGCGCTTGTTGAGCGAATAAACATGGTAAAGCGTCATACGAAGCCCGGCGCTCAAGGGGCACAGCAGGGGGGAATCATTGAGAAAGAAGCCCCTATAAAGCTGTGCAAGCTGATGTTAATTTGTCCAAAATGCTCCAAGCCCACTCGTACCGGAATCCGCTTGGTCGACGGCAAGCGGAGCCGGTTTTGCAGAAGATGCCACGAGCAATTGGAAAACTAGAAGGAATTTCTCATGTCTTCGAGACTTAAAGAATATTACTTCAAATCGGTAGTCCCCGCTTTGAGGGAGCAATACAAGTATAGCAATCCGATGCAAGTTCCTGCCCTAAAGAAGATAGTTATTAATATGGGGCTAGGGGAAGCTATTCAAAACGCGAAGGCGCTCGAGAACGCCCAGCAGGAGTTAGCTGTAATTTCTGGGCAATGGCCCGTGATGCGTAAGGCAAGAAAATCTATTGCTTCCTTTAAACTTCGTGAAGGGATGACGATCGGTTGTAAGGTCACCTTGCGTAGAGATAATATGTACCATTTCCTCGACAAGTTGATTAACGTGGCCCTGCCCCGCGTCAGGGATTTTAGGGGTGTGAATCCAAAGGGATTCGATGGACGTGGCAATTTCTCGATGGGTATCAAGGAACAAATAATATTTCCGGAAATTAATTACGATAAAATTGAAAAAATCAGAGGTATGAACATAACGGTCGTGACTTCCGCGAAAACGGATGAAGAGGCCAAACAGCTTCTGGACCAATTGGGAATGCCCTTTAGAAAATAGAAAATGTCTCCTTACATGGAGGGATCGTGGCAAAGTTATCAATGACGGTTAAGGCCAGTAGGCCACAGAAATTTTCGGTGAGGTCATATAATCGGTGTCAGATTTGTGGCCGACCAAGAGCATACTATCGCAAGTTCCAGCTGTGTCGCATCTGTCTGCGAGATCAGGCCCTGAGGGGTAATGTTCCGGGCATGATTAAATCGAGCTGGTAGGGAGACTATACCTATGAGTATGACTGACCCAATAGCTGATATGCTGACGCGAATCCGGAACGCTAGACAAGCAAGAAAGGATCAAGTGACCATTCCCGCCTCTAACTTGAAGATAGGTGTTGTGCAGATCCTTAAGGAAGAGGGCTATATTAAAAAATACAAGGTCATCAGGTCAGCCAAAAATAAACAGGGCGTCTTGAAACTTACTTTGCGGTTCGATGACGAAACTCAGTGCACGATCGAAGGCTTGGCTAGAACCTCACGACCCGGTCGACGGGTCTATGTTGGGAAAGACCATGATCTGACAAGCCATGGAGGGGTCGGTATTTTGATCCTATCTACCTCTCAGGGTGTCATGACCGACAAAGAAGCGCGGCTTAGAGGAATTGGCGGCGAAGTTCTGTGCAGCGTCTGGTAAGCTAAAAGTTTTTTAGGAGCGTGATTAATGTCTAGAATAGGCAAAGCCCCAATACCTATACCCGATAAAGTGAAGGTTACATATGGTGACGCCATATTAAGTGTAGATGGTCCTAAAGGGTCTCTTAATTTGAATTTAAGGGATCTTGTGGATCTGGACATTACGGGGTCTGTGATCCAAGTCAAAGCGGTTGGGTCCGAGCGCAAATACAAGGCAATGCACGGGCTGTTCAGAAGCCTTATAAACAATATGGTAATCGGTGTCACCAGCGGGTTCACAAAGTCATTGGAAATTGTTGGAGTTGGATACCGAGCTGAAGCCGACAAGCAGAATCTGACGCTGAATGTAGGATATTCCAACCCGAAAGTGCTGGCCATCCCCGAAGGCCTCACCATTGAGGTAGAAAAAAACACCATAATACACGTCAGGGGTATTGACAAACAGCAAGTCGGAGAGATGGCGGCCAAGATACGCCGCGTCCGAAAACCTGAACCCTATCGTGGCAAAGGCATTCGATATGCTGGCGAGGAAATCAGGCGTAAAGTAGGAAAAGCAGGCTCTAAATAGACCGTTAAGCGGCACTATTTAGCGAAAAGGGATTCGTAATGAGTAGCAGTTGCGTAAAAAATGAGTCTAGAAAGAAGAGAACGAGGCGTGTACGATACAGAATAACCGCCGGTGCTGAAAGACGTCGATTGACCGTCTTTCGATCGAATCGGAATATTTTTGCGCAAATCGTTGACGACGATGCTGGGGTCACGCTGGTCCAGGCATCAACTTTGGACAAAGGTTTCAGACGGCAATCAAACCAGCCTTTCAATAAGGACCTAGCCAGAGAGGTTGGAAAACGTTTAGCTGCTCGAGCTTTGGCGTTAAATATCAGCAAAGTTGTTTTCGACAGAGGACCGTACCTGTATCACGGGAAAGTTAAGGCCTTGGCTGATGGCGCTAGAGAAGCTGGATTAGACTTTTAATACTGGTTGAAGGAGGAATCGCCCGTTGCTGAGTAGATCAGAGATGTCTACCGAAGGCGAACTTAAAGACCGAGTGGTCCATTTAAGTCGCGTAGCCAAAGTCGTCAAAGGCGGAAGAAGATTTTCTTTTAGCGCGGTGGTAGTAGTTGGCGACGGCCAAGGCCGTGTAGGTTTCGGTTTGGGTAAGGCGAATGAAGTTCCCGAGGCCATCCGAAAAGGAGTTGAACGCGCCAAAGCATACATGGTTGAAGTCCCCATCGTGAATGGTACGGTGCCGCATGAAATAGTCGGTGAATATGGCGCTGCGAAAGTTTTGCTTAAACCGGCGGGGTCAGGCACTGGTGTTATTGCGGGTGGAGCTGTCAGGGCAGTCATGGAAGCCGTAGGTATCCACGACATCCTCACAAAATGCATTGGCACCAATAATCCTCATAATGTTGTAAAAGCCACTTTTGAGGGCCTTAAAGGCCTTCGGACACCGCTTCAAATTGCGAAGCGTCTTGGGAAAGTTGGCCAGACTGAGGAAGAAAACGAAAGAGGAGAGGACAACTTAGGCAATGCTTAAAGTCACCCTCAAAAGAAGCCAAATCAAGGCTACTAAGAAACAAAAGGAAACGATTCGTGGGCTCGGATTGACCAAAATCAATTCATCCAAAGTGTTGCAGGATACCGCGGCAATTAGAGGAATGGTCAATAAGGTTACTCACTTGGTCACCTGTGAACAGGTGGCGGAATAAACAAGTCCGGTCCAGAACGGAGCTTTCTATGAATTTGTCAAACTTGCAACGACCAGTCACGGCCGGAAGGCGAAAACGGGTGGGCCGTGGGGAGTCTTCAGGGCTTGGAAAAACATGTGGGAAAGGGCACAAAGGGCAAAAGTCACGATCCGGTGGTAAGGTCGGAAGAGGCTTCGAAGGCGGCCAGATGCCTTTGCAAAGACGCCTTCCCAAAAAGGGTTTCAATAACATCTTTAGGGTTGAATATAATGTGGTTTCCCTGCAAACCATTTCAAAATTGGATCCCTCCGAGCCAGTAACCTCGAGCCTTTTGAGGGAAAAGAACATTGTGAAAAGAACAGGCCCTATCAAGCTGCTCTCTGACGGCGAAATTACCTCTGCCTACGTGATTAAACTTGATGCCGTAAGCGACCGGGCCAGACAAAAAATCCAGGCTGCCGGCGGGTCAGTAGAATAGTATGCGTCTGTAGGTACAATGTGGAATCGTCCAGGAGATCAAGCGATTAACTAAGGGCAATTTTAGGAGACCTTTCTTGATAGGTTCGCTCGCAAATATAGCCAAAATCCCGGAGCTGAAGCGTAGAGTGTTTTTTACGCTTCTGTTACTTTTCGTTTATAGATTGGGCGTACACGTTCCAACTCCCGGAATCAACACGCTGGCGCTTAAAGAGTTCTTCGGCCGTTACCAGCAAACCCTCTTCGGCGTGATCGACATGTTTACGGGAGGAGCATTGGAGAACTTTTCCGTGTTCTCCTTGGGCATTATGCCGTACATTAGCGCATCCATCATTCTTCAGCTCCTGACGGTAGTAGTGCCACACCTGGAACGGCTCTCAAAAGAGGGAGAAGCGGGTCGAAAGAAAATTACCCAATATACGAGGTATGGAACGGTTCTTCTGTCTCTAATTCAGAGCATGGGTATTAGCATTGGGCTGGCGAAAACGGAAAACCTGGTCTATATGGCCAAACCTGCCTTTGTCCTTCTGTCAATGATCACGTTAACCGCAGGAACCGCCTTCATAATGTGGCTGGGCGAGCAGATTACTGAGCGTGGGATTGGAAACGGGATATCGCTTATAATATTTGCCGGAATAGTGGCTCGCATGCCATCGGCGTTGGGAAGCACGATACAGCTGGTCCAAACAGGGGATCTCGGGTTCCTTGTCTTGTTACTATTAATAGCCATCATGATCGCTGTAATTGCCGTGATTGTGTTCATGGAACGTGGCCAGCGACGGATTCCGGTTCAGTATGCCAAGAGGGTAGTTGGTAGGCGCATATACGGTGGACAAACCACACACCTTCCCTTAAAGGTGAACACCGCCGGGGTCATCCCACCAATTTTTGCGTCATCTCTAATCATATTTCCTGCGACTATTGCACAGTTCCTGAAGATTCCAATCCTGACGTCCATAACGGATTGGCTTAGACCAGGAACGATTGTTTATGAATTGATCTACGTAGCATTGATAGTTTTCTTTTGCTACTTTTATACTGCCGTTACATTCAATCCCGTTGACGTGGCCGATAACATGAAAAAATATGGTGGATATATTCCGGGTATTAGACCTGGTAAGAAAACGGCTCAGTATATAGACCGAGTTTTAACAAGAATTACCCTTGGCGGCGCGATCTACATATCTGTCGTATGTGTATTGCCCTCAATTCTCATAAGCCGTTTCAATGCGCCCTTCTACTTCGGCGGCACTTCACTGCTGATTGTGGTCGGAGTGGCTCTGGATACGCTGTCACAAATTGAAACACATCTTATACAAAGGCACTACGAGGGTTTCATACGTACTGGTCGAATAAAGGGGAGACGTTAACAGGATCTTAGGTCAAGGAGGGAAAAAATGAGGATAATATTGTTGGGCGGGCCTGGTTCTGGCAAAGGAACCCAGGCGAAAATGCTAGTTGACAAACTTGGAATTCCCCAGATATCCACAGGCGACATTTTTAGGGCTGCCCTAAAAGAAGGCACCCCAATGGGCCTGAAAGCCAAGACCTACATGGACAAGGGCGAACTGGTACCAGACGACGTAGTTATCGGTGTGGTTGAGGAAAGACTTTCCAAACCGGATCTGGACAAAGGGTATATGCTTGATGGGTTCCCTCGAACACTGGCTCAAGCCAAGGCTCTCGATAAGATATTGGAGACACAAGGCAAGTCTATAACACACGCTGTGTTGGTCGATGTGCCAGACGAGGAACTCGTTAAAAGGTTGTCGGGGAGACGCACCTGCAGAAATTCGGCCTGCGGCGCAATGTTCCATGTCATGTTTAATCCACCTAAAAAGGAAGGTGTCTGCGACCTGTGTGGGTCGGAACTTTATCAAAGGGACGACGACAATGAAAAAACCATCAGGGAGAGACTAGGGGTCTACAATAACCAGACGGCCCCGCTTATCCAGTATTATGCGGATAGGAGTCTCCTTAGAAAAGTTGAAGGCGTCGGACCTATCGAGGAAATCTTTGCTCGAATTGAAAAGGCGATATCCTAAGTGAAGTAGTTGTTTCTTTTCGAGAAAATAAGGAGGCGCTCATGAAAGTGAGAGCATCAGTAAAACGAATCTGTGACAAATGCAAGATCATCAAGCGTAAAGGTATTATAAGAGTGATCTGCGAAAATCCTAAACACAAGCAGAGACAGGGCTAAACTCTGTAGTTGCTAGGTTTTACGCCTGGAGGAATATCGTGGCGCGTATTGCTGGGATCGACCTTCCCAAAAACAAGAGAATGGAAATTGCTCTGACTTATATCTATGGTATCGGTAGAGCTACTGCACTGAAAATTTTGGAAGAATCGGGCCTTGATCCGGGCATGAACTCCGACAAACTGACCGAGGTGGACGTAGCAAAGATTCGTGAGGCAATTGACCGCTCGTACAAGGTTGAGGGTGATTTGCGTCGCGAAATCAGTATGAACATCAAAAGGCTTATGGACCTTGGTTGTTATCGAGGGCTCCGGCATCGTAGAGGGCTACCGGTTAGAGGGCAGAGGACCCATACCAATTCGAGAACACGTAAGGGCCCTAGAAAGACGCAAATTGGGAAGAAGAAGTAACTTTTAAAACAAAAACCATCTGACCTGCGGTTTGTTCAGGAAATTGAATGTCTCAATTCTGATCGCTGAATGAAGCTAGAGGATTAAGCTCTGATAATAGGTCTGTAACGGAGAGATCAATGCCGAGAAGGCGTATAGTAAAAAAGAAAAAAGAGCGGCGCAATGTCCCGAGAGGTGTAGCCCACATCCAATCAACGTTTAATAATACCATCGTTACTATTACAGACCCCGAAGGAAACGTGGTAGCGTGGTCTTCCTCGGGGACACAGGGATTCAAGGGGTCCAGGAAATCTACGCCGTTTGCCGCCCAATTAGCGGCCGAAGACGCAGCCCGCAAAGCTATGGAAAATGGGATGCGACATGTAGAGGTATTGATAAATGGACCGGGCGCAGGAAGGGAAGCCGCGTTACGATCCCTGCAGGCAGCCGGTTTTCAGATAACGCTTATAAAGGATGTTACACCCATACCCCATAACGGTTGTCGGCCACCCAAAAGGCGGCGAGTCTAGGGTGAGCGGTCACAGATTCCCGGTTGAGAATAGTTGAGAATAAAGGAGTCTTAGTTTGGCGCGATATCGAGATTCAGTATGCAGATTTTGCCGGCGTGAAACGACCAAGTTGTTTCTGAAAGGGGACCGGTGTTATTCGGACAAATGCTCTGTTGAAAGGCGAAACTATCCTCCCGGTCAGCACGGTCAGGGAAGGGCAAAATACACTGATTATGGTATTCAGTTAAGGGAAAAGCAGAAAGTGCGACGCATTTACGGGTTGCTTGAAAAGCAGTTCCGAAATTATGCGCATTTAGCTGAACAACGCCGGGGAGTCACAGGCGAAAACCTGTTACTTTTGTTAGAATCCAGGCTCGACAATATCGTCTATAGAATGGGATTCGCTTCGTCCAGGTCCGAGGCCCGGCAGCTAGTGAATCACGGGCATTTCATGGTCAATGGTAGGAAAGTAAACATCGCTTCATTTCTTACCAAACCAGGCATGGTGGTCGAGGTTAAGGAGAAGAGCCGTAAACTCAAATCTATTGAGGACTCCATGTCAGCAGTTGGGCGAAGACCCGCTCCGGCTTGGCTAGAAGTCGAGGCGGAGAATTTTAAGGGGACTATCAAAGGCATACCAACCCGAGAGGAACTGCCGGCGACAATTAGGGAACAGTTAATTGTAGAATTTTATTCGAAATAGTAATTAAACTTGCGCGCCATCCTAACAGGCATGCAAGAAGATCCGCCGTTTGCCTTGCGAGTATGGCACACGGAGACGGCTTTTAACTCTGCAAAGTCTTGATTCAATTGGAAGCTGGCCGAAACATGTATGACCAGATCAACGATGGCGCAGATTACGAGAGGAAAGCCATGAGTGATACGGGGCAAACCCTTATGACCCGGCCTTGGACCAATTTGGACCCAGCTCGACTAGAGGTCGACGGGGATGAAACCAACGAATACGGTAAATATGTTATTGGCCCTCTGGAGAGAGGATTCGGAATCACACTGGGCAATTCATTGAGACGTGTGTTGCTGTCTTCTCTGCCGGGCGCATCGGTAACAAAAGCCAAAATCGACGGAGTATTGCATGAATTTTCTACAATACCCGGCGTGAAGGAAGATGTAACAGATCTGCTGCTTAATCTTAAACTGGTTCGTTTAAAAATGTATTCAGACGGCCCAGAGACACTGAGACTGGAAAGAATCGGAGAGGGAGAGGCTTTAGCTGGGGACATTAAGACTTCCCATGCAGTTGAAATTGTAAACCCCGACCTGGTCCTGGCCACACTATCCAAGGAAGGGAAGCTGTCCATGGAACTCACAGCCGAATGGGGTAAAGGTTACTCTCCAGCAGAAGAAAGTGAAGATGTGATAGGGACTTTGGCCCTCGATGCTGTCTTTTCGCCAATACGCAAAGTGAGCTACAAGGTTACAGACACTCGGGTAGGCCAACGGACCGATTACGATAAATTAACCATTGAAATTTGGACAAACGGTACGATTCGGCCCCATGAGGCTTTACATCGAGCGGCCTCAATCCTTCGGGATCAGTTTAAAGTTTTCCTCCTCGGTCCTGAAATTGAGGAACCGGTGGTTAAAGAAGATAAACCTCAAGCAGAGCCACAAATTAACGAGAACCTCCATAGAAGTGTAGCGGAACTCGAATTGAGTGTGCGTTCGGCGAATTGCCTGAAAAATGCGGACATACGTTATATAGGTGAATTAGTTCAAAAAACTGAACAAGAGATGCTCAAGACCAAGAATTTCGGCAGGAAATCACTCAACGAGATTAAAGAGATCCTGTCGGACATGGGTCTCGCTCTCGGCATGACCGTCCCTAATTTTCCATCCAGGGAAGAACTTGACAACATAAGGAAAGAAAAAGAAAACGCCGTAGGCGATTGATTTGGAGATAATTTCTATGAGACACCGAAAAGCGCGATATAAATTAGGCATGAGGACTTCCCACCGTGTGGCCATGCTCCGAAACATGGTGACTTCGTTGCTTGAACACGAATCGATCGTTACCACGGATGCAAGGGCCAAAGCAATCCGAAGTTTGGCAGACAAAATGATAACCTTGGGCAAACGTGGGGATCTTCACGCCAGGCGCCAGGCCTTAAGTGTCATAAGATCCAAGGATGTTGCTCACTCCCTGTTTAGCGATATCGCCCCCAGATTTAGCGATCGCAGCGGTGGCTATACGCGAATCATAAAGAAGGGATTTCGGCCGGGCGACGGGGCCGCCGTCTCAATCGTTGAATTGGTGGACAGGAAACCTAAGGAATCGGGTGAATCATCATCAAAAAGTAGCGCCCAATCAAAAGCTAAAGGACTCAAAGACAAGTTGCTGGACAAAATCAAACAAAAATCGGAATAGCGGTAGACCAATTAACGTTGGATATCCCGAAAAATCCTGCAATATTTCAAGCCGAGAATTAATCTCGGCTTTTTCATTTATTAATGGCTTCAAGCGAATACACGAATGATCCATATAAAAAATCTCTCATTCCATTACCCAAACAGCAAGTGGGTTATCTCAAACCTCAATTTGGAAATTGCCCGAGGTACCTGGAATACCATCGCCGGTCCGGTAGGATCCGGCAAATCGACACTGGCCAAGCTAATCAAAGGGATAATCCAACCTCAAGAAGGACAGGTCGTATTTGACTCAGAGATTAGCATGGGGCCCGAGAAAATCGGTTACATATCAGGGTCTGATCTAGGCTCTGTAGTAGGTATAACTGTGCTGGACGATATTTGTTTCGGGATGGAGAATTTGTGCATGACCAGAAATCAAATGTGGGCCAGGGCCAGGAATGTTCTTGATTGGACAGGACTTCTGGGGTTAGAAAGTCGGTTAACCCATACTTTGTCAGGAGGTGAACTACAAAAACTTTCTTTGGCCTCAACCCTGGCTTCCGGAGCGAATACACTGATTCTGGACGAGGCTTTTTCCATGTTGGACGCTGTAGCAAGAGGGGCTATCAGGACCTTAATAGTTCATCTCAAGAGAGAATTGGCCCTAACAATAATTGAAATTACGAATCAGGCAAGGGATATATCTTCCAGAGACCCGGTAATTTTTTTGGATTGTGATAAAGAAATAAAAATTTTCAAGTCAGGTGATCAATTTTTGTCAAGTTCAGACGGGATAAGGTGGATACTTCCACAAGGCGGCGTACGATCACTGCTGCCCTCGGTGTCGGAAAAAGACAGGTCCCGCATGAAGCTTTTGTTAAATTCGCTGAATATTACTTCAGATTAAAGAAGAATCAAATCTGAAAGCGCTTTTTTCTTGTTTTATCGCTCTCGGCTATATATATTTAAACCTATAATACTAAAGTGTTAATTTGAGCACCTAATAATTAACATGAGGTAGTTGGCTGTATTAAAAAGGAAGATGCTTAGAATGCGATTTTTGAAGATCAGTATTTTTGTAATAATGATGGCGGTTACGGTACTTTATCTTCAAGAGCGAGGGAGTATTCAGAGGAAAGCACTTGAGACAAAGATAACTGATCTCGAACAGGAAAACAATCGGCTAGAACACGATATAGAATCGTTGACGCAAAAAGTACTAAAATTGAGAACAGATCCAAAAGCAGTTGAAAAAGCGGCCAAACGTAAACTTGGAATGGTCGGACCGGACGAAACCATATATATTTTCGAACCACAGAATGGGAAAAAATAGTATCTGAATTGGTCAAGGCCTCCTAATTAACCACAATCTAGTCTGATCCTTCGACAAATCCGGAGGTTTCCACTTCCCCGCATAAACCTGATATTGAATGGATGCGCCGTGTTAATTTTCACCCCTTAATGCCTCATTTGACAAACCGACATGGGCCGGGGAAAAATCGTTTGCGCCAGTGACGATCAGCAGGCATACTGTTTTTAATGTCCTTGCCGATATTTAAAAATCTTGCCGTTTTCGGGACTTGTAATCTATGGAAACTTTTAAGCCATTAGCAATAGAAGATAAACTGATATTTGACAATTTCTTTAAAATCGATCCTCCTGAAGCTTCAGAATATACTTTTACCAATCTGTTCATGTGGCGGGGTAAATACAATCCTTGCTGGACCGTAATCGATGACTGTCTAGTGATTATGATGCGTCCCGATGGTGAAACCCCGTTTGGACTTTTTCCGGTTGGTTCGGGTAACAAACAGTCTGCGTTAAAATCGTTGACTAGGATGTTGCTTGATTATTCGGATCGGGCGGTTATAAGTAGAGTAGAAAAAAGAAACGTTGAGAATTTCGTAGATATTTCACAGTTTGAGGTACGCTT
>JBMFSZ010000024.1:0-16952 GCA_049967315.1 Desulfomonilaceae bacterium | reverse complement strand
CGAGACAGTAATTAATCGAATCGTACGGAAACCTGTGGTCGTGTTTGATTCTAGAAAACCGCTCTTGCTGAGCTGCGGCCACAATGACGCCGTCACGAATCAGACATGCGGCGCTATCATGGTAAAAAGCGGAAATACCAAGGATGTTCATTTGAACCTACCTGAATAAACTCCATAGCCGGAGTTTGATAACTGGATTTGCCATTTTCGTTGGTCTGTATCGTACAAATCTTGCCTGCATCGGAATTGAGCCATAAAATTCATAACCCGGCCACCACGAATAATAATCAACAGCTTGTCTATCGCCTGAACAAAAAGTTTTCCATTCCTTTCCGTCAGTTGAAACTTCAAGCACCCATTCAGCCGGGGTAGATTGCTCATCTCCCCAAACTATTCTGGCCCGGCTTACTTCCCTAGTCTTCTTCAGATCTATTACAACTTCCGGGATTTCTCCCTGCGCAAGTTCGGTCGACACATAAAGTTCTTGCCCTGGATAACCTCGCTGAAAATTTTCCGTTCCCGATTGGGAGTCTGCTGCCGTTGGCGCTTTGACGACATCACTCTGACCGACGAGCTCGACAAAAAAACTGTCCTTGTTGCTGATCAAGTCTTCAGGAGTCAAGGACTTTCCAAAGAAGTGTTCCTTTACAATATTAGCCAGCTCTTTTGCTATCAGGTAATTGGCTCCACCTGTCAAGTGACACCAGTCTGTGAAAACCCATTGGGACACGTCGTCAAAGTATTCCGAGAAATCTACAAGGAAATACCCCTTCTTTTTAGCGCTATCAACCAGTTTGTCTATGAGAAGTTTATAAACCTTGTCGGACGGCATGCCATAGTACTGACGATAACCTTCTATCTCATTAATAAACTTCTCTTTCTGGTTCAAGGGCTTTTTACTAAGATAAAACCAGGGCTGTAGCCCAAGTATATGTGGAATTTCGTCGTTCTTTAGCAAAGCGCTGTAATCTTCGACAGTCCTGACTACAGTGGCGATATTACGATCCAATTCGGTCGATTTTGCGTCCATAACGTTTGGAATATCTTTACCAGCCTCGTTTGGAATTGCTTGGGAATCCGCAACACCTTTGTGCGACCTGACATTCATTTCCTGAAAGATGTCCTGGCCTGACCATAAGTAGGTCATGAGGTAAGTGTTATTTTTTAGCCACAAGGTCAAATAGGAAGAAAATCCCGTCGCGCTGTAGGAAAAAATATCTCTCAGAATATTATTGTACTGGCCCTCGTGAAAGTAATTCCAGTTAGGGTCTATTTTGCTTATGAGCGGCAACTCATTAGCTCCATCAAGCGATATTACCATGTCGGGTTGGTAGTTACGCAACTTGACCGGGTACCTTATTAGCAGGTGCTGAAAGGCGTGACCCCAAACAGCTGTGTTATAGACTCTGATTTTTTTTCCTTCAATTGGTGGATTACTGTTAAGTATCATTTCCAGGCAGTGGGCTATGGTTTCCCTAAACTCAACGGTATAGTAATCCGTTGCAGCCGCTGCCTGCCCGATAGGTCCCAATCCGTAAGCTGTCGAACCCCCGGTTAAAAAAATACGAAATTCATCAGCCGGTTTTTCGGCCGAGATTTCACGAGGGTCTCTAAAACCAGCGTTGTTAGCGTATTCGTACCGGTTACCCCTGATGATATTATACTCCAAACAGGCCCCCGGTACAAAATCGTAGTCATAGTGGGTCACAGGTTGAATGGCATCCTTGCGGACCATTTGGAAGTCTTGTGGGTAAACATGACCAAAAAACGATTGCCTCAATACGAATTCCGACAGCCGTTCTATTCCAAAAAACAACCCTGCAACGACTGTGACCAAAAAAATTACATATAATAGGCCCCTAAATGTAGATTTGAGGAATTTGACGATAGCAACTCTCCCATTAGTAATTAGGCTCGGACTCTCCCCCGAATTAGGGACTAAACTAACCAATTTTGAAACGTGAGTAAAATACTCAAATTCTATTTATATCAAAGCCAGACTTATGGCAAGCAGTGACGGTTTCTGAAACGAGCCCTGATTGGAAAAAATTTATGCAACGGTTACAATGCTTTCAAAATAGCCTGAGGAGTGTGACGCCATGCAGCCACGTGGACCATTGATGATCGAGCACCGACTCATAGAAAGAATACTTAGCCATTTCCGGGCCGAACTGGAAAGGATTTCCGCTACTGGTAATGCAGATCCAGTCTTTGTCGATGTAGCTATAGATTTTTTTAGCATGTATGGAGATCGTACCCATCATGGAAAGGAGGAACTCATACTTTTTCGCGACTTGAGCAAAAAACAAATGTCTGAGGCCGACAAAGCGACTATGGAAGAATTGATAGCCGAACATGCCACGGGAAGATTGGTGACCACCGAACTTGTTGAGGCAAATAGGCGTTACAGAAGCGGTGATAGCGCCGCTCTAACAATTATCAGGAACAAACTCCAATTCCTCGCGGATTTTTACCCAAAGCATATTCAAAAAGAGGATAAGATATTCTTCCCATCCATGATGAAATACCTTTCCGAGTCAGAACAAAAATCAATGATTGAAGAATTTTGGGAATTCGACCGGAATCTGATCCACGAAAAATACAGGCTGGTCATCGAATCACTGGACAGAACCAGAGCCTGACCATTGGGCTCAATTGTGTCAGATGATGAAGGGATTTTGCGGCCAAACTCTTGCACAAGCTCCGTTGGCACGAACATGTTGCGAAGAACCTCAATTATGGATCCTTAAGCTAGCGTATTAATTATCTAAAATACATGGCCAAGACTCCCTTTGGTCCCTTCAGAGATGTGCAAAAAAAGTATTGCAATTTGTGCTCAAGATGCTATTAATATCCATATACTTTAATTATCTCATTAAAGGTGTAGGGTAGCTTCCTCCTTGCGCTATCCAACAAGTAAAGCCTCAGTTTGGACACACAAACACTGAGGCTTTCATTTTAAAAACCTAAAATATCCTTGCAAGATCAACTATCTCCATGCGGTTGTTGGTTTCTGGGTGCTTTGACGACGGTCCCTGAGTCAAAACAACCAACTTCCCAACTAAATCGTTCTGGGTAAGCCACTCACTGGTGTAGGCCCTCCAATCCTCGGGGTCCTCATCAACCTGCTGCGGAATGACTCCATACGAAAAATGAAGCCGCCTGCATGTAGTTTGTAAAGAGCTGATAGCCACTATCCACACGGGGAGTTTGAAACGACTCATGCTGCGCGCCGAGGCCCCTGACCTTGTGGGGACGAAAATGGCTGCGGGCTGGCAATGTTCTACCGCGTTTTTCACAGAAACAGCCAGTAAGTCTCGGATATTAAGTTTCTGATCTATTTCCGGCATCGCAAGAAAGTGCCCAATGGGGCGACCGCAACGATATTCTTCGGTAGCTGACGCAATCCTGGCTAGGGTGGCCACAGCGTCGACAGGGAAATCCCCTGTCGCCGATTCAGCCGATAGCATCACGCAATCAGTTCCGTCGAGTATCGCATTTGCCACATCAGTAGATTCGGCCCTGGTAGGTCTTCTGTTGCCGGTCATGGATTCAAGCATCTGAGTGGCGGTAATTACGGGCTTACCAAGTAGGTTGGCTTTGGCCATGATTTCTTTCTGAACCAGAGCAATTCGCTCGATAGGGGTCTCAACACCAAGGTCGCCCCTCGCGATCATAATACCGTCAGCAGAGGCAAGAATTTCGTCGATCCGGTCCAGGGCTCGGGATCTTTCAATCTTGGCTATAACAAATGGGCTGGCGCCCAATACGGACGCTGCGTCACGGAGGGCCGCTATGTCGTCGCCAGATTCGACAAACGACTGACTCACGGCATCGACCTGCTGGTCTAAAGCAAACCGGAGACATTCATAATCACGATCCGTAAACGCGCCGATGCCCAACGATATACCAGGAAGATTCAGACCCTTTTTTGAACGGAGTTCTGCGCCAACCCGTATGAGACAAGTCACATCGTGGCCAACGATATTTACGACCTCCAGCTCAATCAAACCGTCATTTAGAAATATCAGGTCACCAGGCTTCACAACCTGAGGAAGCGTCGGCAGATTTACGGATACCCTGTTCCTGTTGCCCTTAATTTCATCAATAGTAAGGGCAAAACTGTCGCCGGTTTTCAGTTCTATCGGCTCTTCTTCAAGGGTACCAATCCTGATTTTTGGCCCCGGCAGGTCAGCCATAATAGCGACATCTATTCCCAAACGAGTGGAAACTTCGCGTACAGAGGCTATAATTTCCTTATGCTCTGCAAAATCACCATGGGAGAAATTGATTCTAGCGACGTTCATACCGGCCAGGATCATCTGTTCCAGAACCTCAGGGGCTTTGGAAGTTGGGCCAATCGTGCATACGATTTTTGTTTTGTTAGGAGGCAGCGACATTTATTGGTCCTGTCTGTTTTTCTTAGATCGAATCACATACCTTTTGTATTTTATACCATGACCCCATGATTGCAATCATGGCTGAAGACAAATTACCACTTACCGTGGCCCACAGAGGGCTGTCCGGTTTTGGGTCTTTCGGCCCAGATCGGGACATGAAGTTTCAGTCTGATCGTGTTCTATCTTTTCATCCAGACCATAGGACTCCATACTGAACTCACTTACATTACTTCCCGATAATTTCATCGAAATAAATATACGGCTTAAAAACATTACCAAATAGGATTTAGATACTGTATAATCATATGTGACACACATCGCTTTTTGTTCAGATGGAGGAACTATGCTCGTTCAATCAACCCCCAGCCATAGCCTTACCATAAGGGTCCGGTTTGAGAGACGCCCTGGAGCATTGGCCAAAATAGCGACGACCATTGGCGAGATGGACGCGCTCGTTGGATCAATTCCTATTGTCAAGATCCAGAAAGACCACGTGATAAGGGATTTCGACATTTACGCGAGCGATGAGAACCACGAACAAAGGATAATTGACGCCCTTAAGGCAATGCCTCAGGTGGAAGTAATCCAGGTTACCGACCGTACGTTTCAGTACCACAAAGGTGGAAAGATTGAGATATCCCCGACAAAAAGATTGGCGGGTCGAGAAGATCTTTCTATGGCATACACCCCGGGAGTGGGACGAATCTCCATGGCGATAGCCAATAATCCGGAAGAAGCTTTTAAATACACCATCAAGGGAAACACAGTGGCCATAGTTACCGATGGATCAGCGGTGTTAGGCTTGGGGAATATTGGACCACTTGGAGCTTTGCCAGTGATGGAAGGCAAATCCATGCTATTCAAGGAATTTGCGGGCATAAACGCATTTCCCATCTGTTTGAATGTGTCAAACCCGGATGAAATTGTGGCTGCTGTAAAAGCAATTTCCCCAGTATTCGCCGCTATAAATCTAGAGGACATTTCCGCTCCTCAATGCTTTGAGGTCGAAAGACGCCTGGCCGAAGAACTCAATATTCCGGTCTTCCATGACGATCAGCATGGCACGTCGATAGCCGTATTAGCAGCCCTTAGGAACGCCCTGAAAAGAGTCGGAAAACGTTTGAGTGAAGTTAGCATCGTGGTTTCGGGAACTGGAGCCGCTGGTGTGGCGTGTATCAAAACGCTGATTGAAGCTGGAGCGCGCAAGATCCTTTGTTGCGATCGTTGTGGCGCTCTATACCCGGGCCGTGCTGAAGGCATGAACCCTGTAAAGCAGGAGATTGCCCTTCTGACCAATCCGACAGGCTGCCAAAGCCAACTGAAAGAAGCCCTTGTTGGGGCGGATGTATTTATAGGTCTTTCGGCTGGAAATTTGCTGGAGCCTAAGGATCTTGAAGTGATGGCGCCCAAATCGATTGTTTTTGCATTGGCAAACCCCGTCCCTGAAGTCAACCCTTGGGAAGCGCTTGATTACGCTCAAATTGTCGCAACAGGAAGAAGCGACTTTCCTAATCAGATCAACAACGCGCTGGTATTCCCCGGAATTTTCAAGGGCGCGTTGAGTGTTCGCGCAAGAAAAATCACGAGAGAAATGCGGCTTGCGGCCTCAGCAGCGATAGCCGGATTGATTCCGGACGACGAATTGGCCGACCAAAACATTATACCGGGTATTTTCAACAAAGCCGTGTGCCCGGCCGTGGCCGCTGCTGTGGCAGATGCGGCCGCTTTCAGCGGAGGATTGTGACTGAAAAAAGGTTAGCGCTCCTGTAGATTATCACCGCCATTGACTGTTTAAGGGGTTGATAGCCTCAATCATTCGGCGGAATGGGGCAAGACGGGGACAAGAGTGCAGCAGGAAAATCTACTGCGAATTCGGAGCCGCCATTGATCAAGCAGTCATTCCTGCTAGCACAACAAGAGCATTTCTCAATATCGCCTGGACACAGATCTGCTACAGTAGGGATGCAGGAACATCGTTCGGTTTGGAATTTAATTTTAAAACCAATCCACTCGGAAAATGTCTTGATTTTGAGTAAATCGGTTCCGGTGCCTCCTGCATTGAAAGCATAGGGCCTCCCGGAAGTGTAGACATCTGCTTCCTGCATAGGATAGAAGCCCTCAAAAATATTAGTCTTCTCCGATTCAGGTATGCCCACACCATGGTCTTTAACCAATATCCTGTACCCTGAAGGTAACCAATTGCCCTTTACTACAATTTTCCCACGGTCAGGTGTATTTTCGACCGCGTTTCGTAAGAGGCCATTTATAACCGATTGAAGCTTATGAGGTTGAATCATTATTATTACGGGATCAGGATCTTCGAAAACTATTTCCAGACGCCTATCCCTTGTTTTAACAAGAATGTCAGCCTGTTCCAGATCAAATACCTGTTTAACATTTACCCCAACAGGTTCTTCTGTTCTGTCCGGGAAAATATCCTTTATACGCCTCCTGATCAACTCAAGAGAATCCGATGAAGATGGTGTCTCTTCTTGTTCGATCTCAAGGAGATCCTCCAACTGACCCAGGAACTCAATAAATGAAGGTCTGCCAACCAGCGCCTCATCTCCCTCGACGATTTGGCTCACTTGTTTTTCTACAGTTTTCAGGCGTTCCAGGTTTCGTTCGATTCTTTCGAATGGTAGGCTCCCTGAACCTTGCAAGCCAGTTCCACCTGTTATTTTTCTTTTCAGGATCGCTAATGACGCATGTATGATTGACAGCGGAGTCTTCAATTCGTGAGAAAGGTGATGGAGAATCCTCGTCTTCACCCGATTCAAACGTTCCAGTTCTCGATTAGAATTTTCAAGCTCCGAATAATAGGTCGCGTTTTCTAAAGCAAGAGCCACATTACTTGCCAAAGCTATCATCACATTAACATCCTCATCGTCAAAAGAACGCCCCATCTTGTTCAGCGCATACAGTACTCCCAACTTCTTTTCACGAGTTTGCAAGGGTACACACACCATATTTCGCGTCTGGAATCCCGATGTGTCATCAACCACTCGATACAGGCGAGGATCGTTCATCGCGTCATGTACCAACGCTGCTTTGCCAGTACTAAAAACCCAGCCACAGACCCCATCATTTTTTGGTATTCGGATTAGATTGCTTGCCGAGGACAAAAGTCCCTGTCGGTCCTGGACAATTTTCCAGTAAAAATCATCCTGAAGATCGTCATAAAGTAGTACTCCTGCGCCTTCACAATCAATGACTGTTTGAACTTCCCCAACTATTACCTGTAACAGATGATCTATATCGGTGGTCGAGGCTAGGGCTTTGGCGGCATTGAGCAATAAATCCATCCTGGCTGGCGCAAGGGAGCCGCCATTAGGATCATACTCGTTCGGCGTTTCTGTACAAGGTTTTGCTTCCGGGAGTTCTGAAACAGGGAGCTCACAATTCTCTGAATTCACTTACGGGTGGCCTCCAGGAAAACCTTTTGGTCAGCGACACAAACAAAACCAGCTTATCAAAAAAAGTGGTCTTTCAGATCGTCAAGGGAGTTTCTCCGAATCAAAAAGGCCTTTCATCAAGCCAGGCGACGTTTGTTCAATGCGGCCCTACTCCAATCGACTCCTTCGGGGAAACCAGGCGTACAACATGATGAGTTCTGTAAAATGCATAAGCGGCGTCGGCTATGCCCTGCGCCGTTAGTCCGTAATCTGTGAGGAGTTCATCCCTTGTTCCGTGTTCCACAAAAACATCGGGGATCCCTAGCCGAGTGATTTTCACATTATTCAAACCTTCGTCGATCAGGAGTTCAATTACCGCGCTGCCGAATCCGCCAGCAAGAACCCCCTCTTCAACAGTGACAACGTGGCCAGTCTTTTCAGCGACATTCAGGATGAGTTCGCGGTCAAGAGGCTTTATAAACCGGGGATTAACGACACACACGGAAATTCCGAATGTAGCAAGAATTTCTGCGGCATCAATAGCCGGACGCAACATCGAACCGAGGGCAATTATTGCCAAATCACTGCCCTCCTTCACGACAACACCTTTACCCAGCGGAACAATTCCTGGCAAATCTTTGACTGGAAAGCCCAAACCCTTTGCCCTGGGGTAACGAAGAGCACACGGACGGCCAGATTGTACGGCTGTGTACAACATATCCGCTAACTCATCTTCCTCCGATGGCGCCATCACAACAAGATTGGGGACATTCCGTGTAAAAACGATGTCAAAAACCCCGTGGTGTGTTGGCCCGTCCTCACCGACTATCCCTGCCCTGTCCATGGCAAATGTTACCGGTAGCTTTTGCATGCACACGTCGTGTATGATGTGATCATATCCACGTTGTGTAAATGTAGAGTATATGGCTACTACAGGTTTATAACCGTCAATAGCAAGACCTGCGGCAAAAATTATGCCGTGCTGCTCCGCTATACCAACATCAAAAAATCGTTTCGGATATATCTCTCCAAATTCAGCTAAACCTGTTCCATATTCCATGGCTGCCGTGATGGCCACGATTTTGGGATCCTGGTCAGCCAATTTAACCATCGTCTGGCCAAAAATTTTGGTGTATGTAGGAGCGCCGTCGGAGGTGTAAACCTTTCCAGTCTCGACATCAAATGGACCTACACCGTGAAACAGGCTGGGATTTTTCTCCGCCGAGCAGTAGCCCTTACCTTTGCATGTAATTGTGTGTAAGAGGACAGGTTTACTGAATCTCTTTACGTTAGTGAGAGTTTCAACCAAATGCTTCAAATGGTGCCCATCTATCGGGCCAACGTAGTTGAATCCGAGGTCTTCAAACAAACGGCCTGGCGTGATGAATCCTTTAAAGGCGTCCTCAAATTGCCGCGCCAAACCATAGATAGACCGTCCCATAACACCCGGAATGTTCTTCAAAATGTTCTTGATTTCACTTCTAAAGCGAGTAACAAGCTGCCCGGTCATTATGCGGTTCAGGTAAGCGGCCATGGCCCCAACGTTTGGCGATATGGACATCTCGTTGTCATTCAGGATTATTATAAGGTCCTTTTCGGCAGCTCCAGCCTGATTCAACCCCTCATAAGAAACCCCACACGTCAGCGACCCATCACCAACTACGGCGACTACTTTGTGGCTGCTCCCGCTCAAGCATCGCGCCTGAGCCAATCCAGCTGCGGCACTGATTGCGTTCCCCGCATGGCCGGTGTCAAAAAAGTCGTATTCACTCTCATTTCTCTTCGGAAATCCGGCAATCCCTCCTCGAGTCCTGAGCGTGTGAAATTGGTCGCGCCTGCCTGTAAGTATCTTATAAGCGTATGCCTGATGGCCAACATCAAAAACAACTCTATCGTTCGGAGGCGAAAATACCCTAAGTAGAGCAATCGTCAACTCGACTACACCAAGACTTGAGGCCAGGTGACCACCCCTCTCAGACACCGTCCTGATGATAAGATCTCTGACCTCCTCGCTTAAAGTCTTAAGCGATTCAAAGGGCAATTCCTTAATATCTACTGGAGACTGAATTTGATTGAGGACTGAATATTCCATATCTCTTATAATGATTTTCTCCCATTTGTTGTCCGAACTAGAATCAACTAACCCTCTGGCCTACATATTCCGCGAGCAATATTAAAATTTGCGCTTTTTTTCCAAAAGGTTCAATTGTTCTTTTGGCCTCTGAAAGAAGGCTCATAATCATTTGTTTGGAACGATCAGCGCCATGGGCCGCTGGATAGGTTGCTTTACCCCGTTTGTCGTCCTTCCTTACCGCCTTACCAAGCTTCGATGGATCCCCTTCCAAGTCAAGAAGATCGTCCTTGATCTGAAACATCTTGCCAAGTATTTCTCCAAACTGAAACAGCGCTCCGATTTGCATGGGGGTGGCGCCAACCAATCTGGCTCCACTTGTTACCGATGATCTGATCAAGGCCCCGGTTTTGTTAAGCATGATCCTTTCGATGACCGAGTCATCCGGGGCTTCACCTTCATAAGTCATGTCCATCATTTGACCGGCTATCAAGCCTCGGGAGCCGCATGCCGAAGAAACATCCCTGATGACGTCGACAATAATGTGACTAGGAATCACCCTGGCAGTCTGATAGCAACTAAGTATCTCGAACGCAATGGTAAGTAAGGCGTCTCCTGCAAGAATCGCCGTAGATTCCCCAAACTTTTTGTGAGATGTCAGTTTACCCCTACGATAGTCATCGTCGTCCATCGAAGGGAGATCATCATGTATCAGGGAATAAGTGTGAATGCACTCAAGAGCCGCGGCCAATGGTATGACAGAGGACTTGTCGCCCCCACTTGTTTCGGCTGAGGCCATTGCGAGAATCGGCCGAATTCTCTTTCCCCCGGCAAATACACTATATCGCATGGCTTTGTGTAAAATTGTGGGTTCAATATCAATAGAGGGAATAAAACTGTCTAGCGCCTCGTCGACCATTGAGCGCCCTTCAGAAATGAATCTCTCCAGCACGAGATTCAACAGTCTAATCCTCTGAGCGACTGAAAGAAATGCGTTCGAGGTCGGCCAGTAATTCTTCTACCTTACCCTCAGACGAACTAAGTGTTTCAAATAGGCGCCTGGAAATACCGACTCCCTCTTCAAACAATTTAAGGCTTTCCTGCAAACCTAAACCACCAGTTTCCATTTTTTCAACAATTGTCTTGAGCTTCTCCAAATCCGCGTCAAAATTTGCAGGCTCTGCCAGTTCCTCTTGACCTAATGACATTGACTCCTCGAATTCCATTTTTTTCCCGGTATGTTTTTACCAATCATGACAGACTATTATTTGGATTCCTTATCATCATTCGCAATCAACTCGCTCAACTCCCGTTTTGCGGCTACAGACCCAGGATCAATTTTGAGAGCCTTGATAAAATTGTTTTCCGCTTGCTCTTTTCGCATAAAAAAATGCTTGTGAATAAATCCTTCAAGGTAATACCCGTCGGCCAGTTTTTGGGGAACAGTTTTATCAGATCGTTCTCTTATTCTATTGGAGGCCTGAATATCTTTCAGAGCCGTTTTCACATAATAGGCCGGAAAATTCTGGTATAATCGGGCCTTAATCTTGGCCTGGGTCATCTGATAAAGAATGTCGGCATACAACTCCGTCCTATCCGAACCGGAAACATCAAGTGTATCTCTGGCTTCCTCAAGAAGATCAAGCGCCTCGAGGTAATGAGTCCTATGTATAAGCAGCTTTCCTATGGTCAGCAACCTCACGACCCGTGACTCCTCAACGTGGCGGTCCTGACACCAACATGTTTGGGTGTACAGCGTTGCGATCAGGCACGTGACCACCCCTAAGGCCAACATTCCAAAGCGGTTCGTGCCCTGTCGACATGTATGTATCCACATAATTGTACCCAAATTACGTCTTTTGAACAAGCAAAGATGAACCCGCATTGATTTACACAGGCTCAAAATCTTTAATAACTACATTAACACCGACGGGATCATGGGGAAAGTAGGAAAACTGTTTTCCGTTACCTGGTATGGTTGACGTGAGCGCTAGACAAAGACAATCGATGGATAGAAAGACAATCAGGTGTCTATCCGGAAACACTATCACACAACTTACTGATTTAACTCAATTTCTACACGACGGGCAGTGTAGTCATCGTGCATTGGCGTACCTGGCGCGCCCATTTGGTGTGGTCCCGTGGCCTGGACAGTGATCCTGGACCTAGGAATTTTAAACACCGTGATCAAAAATTGCCTTACGCTCTCGGCGCGTTTACGTGCGACGGCAAGATTTTGATCAGGCTTACCCTTTCCGTCTGAATAACCTTTGAGAGTGACTCTGGAATTAGGGTTTTGCGTCAATGCGTTAGCAAGAGCATCCAACGACTCCCTATTCCCTGAGCTTATCGCCGGATTTTTGGATGCGACTGAAAAGCTGTTAAAATCAAAATATATAGGTTTGAAGGCCTTTGGAACGCCTACTCCCCCGGATATCGCCGAGCTCCCAGCGCAGGGTTTGACCCAGTATTTGAGCATCCATGCGTGCCATCCTGCTGGCGAATTGAATTCTGCAACGTTATGATATTCGCCTTTTCCCACCTGGGCTATTCCCTTCAGGAAATAGACACCATCCTGAGAGTTCCCGACCTGAAACGTGTGAAACTCAACATCAGGATTGTTTCGACATATCTGCTCCACAGTTTTAATGGGGTCAGCTTTGCATGAATCCATTCCTCCACCAATCACCACTATGATGCTCTTTCCGTTTGCCGAAGCAATTTCATCACCCGCTGCGCGTAAGCCTGCCGACAAAGCGCTAGTTCCGTAGGATACGGTCTTGGGGAAGGAATTTAAAAATCTTTCCGGGTCCCATGGTTGAATAGCGAGAATGCTCTCAGTGCTGTTACAACCCATCCCAACTTTCAGTCCGTAATGTCTCAGGCCCACATTATAAAAGCCGTCAGCGGTTAAAGGAATGGCTTTTGAAAAAAGGTCCATCTGTCTCAAAAGAATCTCATAGTGGTCCTTTTCCTTCATGAATCCAGAGGCGTCAAACAACACCAGGATGTTGTTGACCTTGCGGCAATCGTCACCAAAAGCGTCTGTTTCGGAAAATAATGGAACAATGATTAATGATATGATCATTAAACTTCGGCTAAAAAAACGCCAGGCGTTACCCATCGGTCGCTCCTGCTCGAGCCTGGATCCACAATCTGCGGCTCTTTCGAGTTTGCTTGCAATTAGCAAACGATACACATATTGTCAACCATTATGCGCCAGTAACCGATCCGAAGTCCGCCTTCGAAGTCGTATTCCTGGAGATAATAGAGATACCGGTATGTTAACCTTAATTCCAAATATCATTTTTAGTTGCGCTCTTTTCATTTTGCTCGTTTACGGTTTTTCCGCGCTGTGGAAATATCTGGAGTACTCTGAGACTCGTCAAGACAGAACCGATTACGTAAAAACCCGCGACGGATGGCGTATCGCAATTCACAATTACAGACCGAGTGATCCCGTACAAGGAAAACCTGTCATTCTCTGTCATGGTATAGCAAGCAACAGGTTCATGTTTGACCTGGACAACGCTCCCTCCCTCGCAGGGTTCCTAAAAAATGGTCGTAGAGACGTTTGGGTAGCGGAATTAAGGGGATCAGGCTGTAGCGATCAGCCAGGACTACTGTTATCCAACCGACCAATGAAGTGGACTTTCGATGACCATCTTACATATGATGTTGAAGCCATAATAGAACATGTAATGAAACAGACCGGGGCTGGGTCAGTTCACTGGGTCGGTCATAGTATGGGTGGCATGCTGGCGCAGGCTTATATTTCCCGGACCGGGTCATCTTCAGTCGCCTCTGTAATAGCCCTAGGCTCCCCCGTAAACTTCGAGTCAATCAAAAACCATCTTTTTGCAAAAGCTTTAAGATTGCGGCCAATTTTGCGGATATTGCCTTTTAATCCGCTGATGCCGTTGATAAAATTGTTGGCTCCTGTAGGGGGACTATTTCCGGGAATACTTTCCATCTTTGTTTCATGCGGCAATATTGAACGGCTCGCATTACGAAAGGTTACAGCTATGGGTCTGGAACTAATTTCTTCAAGCGCCGTTTGGTTGGACATCGCCCGTTTTGTAGACTCTGGGAAATTTTCCGACTCATTCGGAAAACCTTATCTAGAAAAATTGAGAGGGTCTCCTACGCCATTGTTATCGATTTGTGGGTCTAAAGATCTTATGGCGCCAGAAAGATCAGTTCAGCCGTGTTCTTGCAACACCGGAGGGGAGTTCCCAATTAGAGAAAAAATTGTTCTCGGCAAAGATTCAGGACAGATAGATGATTATGGACATATTGACCTGTTATTGGGTGTCAGGGCTCAGGAGGAAGTCTTTCCGCTTGTTGAGCAATGGCTCTCCCGGTGGGATTGCGGAGATGAGGCTGAAGTGAAACCTTAGATTTTATTTTACTAAAGTCGCTTAATTTGGCGAAGTTAGCTTTTTAGCTTGACTTATATCGGTAAGTTTCTATATTTTTACAGTTTGTACTTGACAATAGTATTTCAGGCCGTGCGATCACATGAAAATTCCTGTTCAAGATATATCTCCAGGTGGTCTGGAAATCCACTTCGATGGGGCCGGAACCCAATTGACCGAAGCTCTGAATAGCGTCAGACTGCCGGATGACGTAGAAGTCCATCCTGAAGTTGTGGGAACGGTAACCCTTAAGAAGGACTTTGATGAAATACTTATCAACGGCGATGTAGAAGTTAAAATCGGGATGAAATGTTCCAGATGCTTAAGCCACTTCGATACCACAATGCCCATACACCTCGATCTGGTCGCGCGTAAGCCAGCCGCCCAGGATTCGCAGGACGAACAGGAAACTGAGCTCGAATATAATGAAACTTTAATCCAAAATGACGAAATTGACCTAGGCCAGTTGATAGTCCAGGAAATTTCTCTGGACATACCGATGAAACCATTGTGTAGCGATGATTGCCCAGGGATTTGTCCCCTCTGTGGCGCCCGTCGTGGACCACACGGTTGTTCATGTTCTTCGACCCAGACACTGGATCCACGATGGGAAAAGCTAGCTACACTCAAATCACGATTAAACAATTGATGTAAGAAGGATCGAAAATGCCAGTCCCCAAAAAACGGGTTTCCCGAACAAGACGTGACAAAAGACGAACTCACAAAAAATTAACAGCAATCAATCTTGCTGTGTGCCCGGAATGTTCTCAGCCGGTTGCCCCTCATAGAGTGTGTCCGAGTTGTGGGTATTACAAGAACCGGACCATTGTGAATGTTGATTAGAAAGCTTTGACCAAAAGAATGACACCTGAACGCGCGACGCTCAAGGATCATCCTGTAGCTCTGTTATTCCCTGGACAGGGATCCCAATTCGCTGGAATGGGATTGGATATCGTCGCTGAGGATTCTCGATCCCGCGAGAAGCTTGAGCTAGCCGATGAAATACTTGGCTACCCTTTAAGCCTGTTCATGGCTGGCAAAAGCGGGGATGAATTAAACCAGACCGTTTACACTCAGCCGGCTATATTTGTCCATTCCATGCTCGTTTGGGATCTGCTCGAAAGTCGATTGCAGCTTAAGCCACTGGTAGCCGCTGGACACTCACTTGGAGAATACAGCGCACTGTGCGCCGCAGGAGTCTTGAAATTCGAAGACGCCTTGAAACTTGTAAGGACGAGGGCAGAGGCCATGAACTGCGCCCAACCGGCAGGCGCTTGTGGCATGGCGGCTGTAATGGGGGTAGAGCCTGACCGTATTCGTGAAATTGTCGAATCGGTGAAACAGGGATCAGTCCTGGACATTGGAAATTACAATTCTCCGGAACAATTTGTGATATCTGGCGAGATCGATGCTCTGGAGAGGGCTAAAGAAATATTGACACGGGAAAAACGCTCACGAGTGGTCAGCTTGCCTGTTTCTTCAGCATTTCATACGGAACTCATGCGCCCAGCGATAGAAAGCTTGAGAGCAGCCTTAAATGAAACACCCGTTTCTCCCGCCAAATTCAGCGTTGTTGCCAACTTTAGCGCCGAACCTTATCCAGATGATACCGCAACAATAAGAGAAATCCTCTTGCGCCAGTTAGTATCTCCTGTCCTCTGGGAATCGTCCATTAGAAAAATGATCAATTTTGGCGCAACTCATTTTGTTGAAATCGGTCCTGGAAAAGTATTATCCGGACTCATGAAACGTATCGATCGCTCAGTAAAGGCCATTTCCGTCTCTAACATCGATGGGATCAGTGCGCTTGCGGGAGAGTTCCAATGAGCGCCGATGTTTCCTGGATGAATTTGTCCGGTCAAACAGCGCTGGTTACTGGCGGAGCGAGGGGTATCGGTCGGCATATCGCCATCAGCTTGGCTCGAGCAGGAGCTTTCGTAATAATTAATTATAAATCTGATGATGCGGCGGCAAAGCAATGCCTGGCCATGATAGCCGAGATTGAGGGCGAGGCGAGCCTTTACAAGTTTGACGTTTCCGACCCTGTGCAGGTCGAGGAACAGGTTAATCATCTTCTGCAAGAACGAAAATCCGTTGAGATACTTGTCAACAACGCCGGAATCGCAAGGGACGGGCTTGTTGGCAGGATGAAAGACGCGGACTGGCGTGACGTTTTAGATACTAACCTTACAGGCGCTTTCAACATGTGCAGAGCCATGGCCAAGAGCATGGTGCGAAGAAGGTATGGTAGAATTGTCAACATTTCATCAACCGCTGGAGAATTGGGCAATCCTGGACAGGCCAATTATTCGGCAGCGAAGGCGGGATTGATCGGATTGACAAAAGCACTGGCGCGAGAGTTGGCGCCACGGAACATATTGGTAAATTGCGTAGCTCCTGGTATGATTCAGGGTGGACTTTCGGATCACCTTAACCAGGAACAACTCGATATAGTATTGCAGCATGTGCCACTCGGCAGACTGGGAAGACCAGATGATGTCGCTGCGGCCGTAGCGTTTTTGTGTTCGCCGATGGCCGATTATATTACCGGCCAAGTATTGAGAGTGAATGGCGGCCTTTACATGTAAAATTCAACATATTTGGACAGCGAAAAAAGTCTGTTCGAGCTTTGGTGTAAAGTTTGCCATCGTTTAGAATGTAATAGTTC
>JBMFSZ010000023.1:0-17069 GCA_049967315.1 Desulfomonilaceae bacterium | reverse complement strand
TCCGTGAATCATCGCCTGAGCAAGCTTCCCCAAAGCTATCTTTCCTTCAGGAATTACGACAAATGCCTTGATTCCAGCCCTAGCCGCATAGGCTGCTGCAGAAGCTGAGGTGTTACCGGTCGAAGCGCAAATAATCGCCTTTGAACCGGCTTCAACAGCTCTTGAAACGGCCATAGTCATACCACGGTCCTTAAATGAGCCCGTAGGATTAAGTCCTTCATATTTCAAAAATATTGATATGCGGGGATTGATTTTTTGCGAGAGTCGGGCAGCAGGAATTAAAGGTGTATTACCTTCAAGAATTGTCACAATATTTTTTTCGTCAGAAAATGTAAAAAAATCAGAATATTGTCTTATAATACCTTTCCACATAAAACATCTCCATTAGCCCCGGGGGGCTGATCGTAGAAGACCTGATCAGCGCTCAGAATGACCCTGGAATTCGATTTCTTAGTCCAGGTCTTCGTCTTCAATCCGTATTATTACAGGTGGGCAGTCGATTACGTCCAGATTTCCTATTTCCAGTGTAGCTTTTTGCAAATCAGCTTCTTTCGCCGAATGAGTTATGAAAACTACGGCAACCGCCCCTGCTCCAGAAGAATCTCTGCCCTTCTGTACTACTGAATGTATGCTAATGTTGTGATTAGCCATTATACCGGCTATTCGTGATAACACACCAGGTCTGTCGGTAGCCTGTATCCTGATATAATAGTTGGTGGTTACCTCATTCATGTCCAGTATACAATCACTTGCTTTTAGAGGCCCAGGATAACCCAAAGGTGGAACACGGCCCGCCTTTCCTGACCTTTTGTTACGAATTAATTCGACTACATCACCCATCACTGCCGAAGCGGTAGGTTCACGTCCTGCGCCCCGGCCGTAAAACAACTGATCTCCTACTAAATCACCTCGCAGAAAAATGCCATTGAAAACCCCGTCAACTTGAGACAGAGGATGGCGTTCGGGAATCATTGTGGGATGCAATCGGGCTTCTACCCGATTTTCGTGGCGTATTATAATCGCTAGCAGTTTGATCTTGTAAGAGAATTCTCTAGCCATTACAAGATCAAAAGCCTCAATTTTTGTAATTCCTTCTACATGAATTCCGTCTATTGGAACACGTATCCCGTGTGTAAGCGCTAGTACTAGAGCCAGCTTGTGAGCAGAGTCAATTCCTTCAATGTCCAAAATCGGGTTTGCCTCAGCGTAGCCTAATTGTTGCGCTTTTAGCAGGACTTCATTGAATCCTGTGCCCGGGTTTTGGGTCATTTCAGTAAGAATAAAATTGCATGTTCCGTTCAAGATTGCGAGAATCTTATCGAACCTGTTTGCCACCAACCCCTCTCGAAGCGACCTCAAAATAGGTATTCCGCCGGCGACCGCAGCTTCAAAGGCGACGTCAACTCCGTTAATCTCAGCAGCCTCAAATATTTCTGGACCGTGTTGAGCAAGTAATGCTTTGTTAGCTGTGACCACTGATTTGCCGTTTCGAATGGCTTCCAGAATAAAACTCCGTGCCGGTTCATAACCACCAATCAGTTCTACAACGATTGAGATATCCGGGTCTCGCAATACTTCATAGGCATCCTTCGTCAAAATGGATTTGTCGAAAATCACACCGCGATCAGACTCAGTGTCCAAATCTGCAATGCGCTTGAGCTTGATTCCAAATCCAGTTCTGGCTTCTATAACTGTTCTATTTTCACTCAGTATATGAACTAAGCCGCTACCTATAGTGCCAAGACCAATGAGACCTATCGCAACTTCATCCATAAAAAATCCTGTCAAAGTCGAATTTCGTAACTCACAATATTTTGATACGAATTGTTATCTAAATTGTCAGATGAGCATTGTTCATGTTTTCAGGCTCATCTTTATCTTGCCACCGCTGTTGGGTTAGGCGCTGGAATGGGCTCTGATCTTCCCAAGAAATGTCTGATACCACGAATAGCCTGATTAATTCGCATGCGATTCTCTACGAGAGCAAACCTCACGTGCTCATCTCCAAAAGGTCCGAAGCCAATTCCAGGACTCACAGCCACTTTGGCTTCTTCAGTCATCAATTTGGAGAATTCAAGAGAACCCATGTGTTTGAATTGGTCTGGTATTGGCGCCCAAACGAACATGGTTCCTTTAGGGGCAGTTACCGGCCATCCGCAATCATTGAGCCCTGAGCAAAGCGCATCCCTACGATCTTTGTATTCTGTTACTATCTCACCTACACATTCCTGCTGTCCATTCAAGGCGATTATGGCGGCAATCTGAATTGGCTGGAACATTCCATAATCGATGTAGCTTTTCAGCCGTTTTAGAGCATGAATCATCTCAGGGTTTCCGGCTGCGCAACCGACACGCCAGCCAGCCATAGAGTAACTCTTGGAAAGCGAAAATGTCTCTATCCCTACCTCTTTGGCGCCTGGAACCGATAAAAAGCTCGGAGCCTGATAACCATCAAACGTCAAATCCGCGTATGCAAAATCATGGACGATCATAATCTTATATTCATGAGCAAATTCAACAAGTTGTTTGAAGAAATCCTGATCTACCACCATCGTCGTAGGATTGTGTGGAAAAGAAATAATTAACATTTTTGGTAGCGGCCATGTGAGACGCACGGCAGCTTTGAGGTCTTCAAAGAAATTCCTATCAGGACTTATTGGAATGTGACGTAAATCTCCCCCCGCTATGACCACTGAGTATGGATGTATAGGGTAAGTCGGAGATGGAACGAATACAACATCCCCAGGGTTAACAATTGCTAAAACCAAATGCGCCAGGGCGTCTTTTGCGCCCATCGTGGCCACTACTTCACTATCGGGATCAAGGTCTACACCGTACCTTCTTTTCCACCAATTCGCGAATGCCAATCTTAATTTAGGTATACCTGCGGACGCGCTGTACCTATGATTCCTTCCATTTTGCGCCGCTTCAATTAACTTATCTACTATATGGTTAGGGGTGGGTATATCGGGGTTGCCCATTCCCAAGTCAATTATGTCTTCCCCCGCCCTTCTGAGCCTCATTTTGAGCTCGTTGACAACCTGAAAAACATAAGGGGGTAACCTTTTGATTCTGTTAAATTCTTCCAATTTTTCCTCCTAAGCTATGCCTGAAGCAGCGCTCTCTACATGTTATCGTCTCAAGTAACTTTAATCTAGTTCTTCCAAATCTTCTCCCGCCAGAATTGCTTCAGCTTCGGGGGTCCTTATTCCATTTGCATGATAGAGATATAGATTTTCTTCTACCAGGGTTTTATCACACTGTGATTTGATAGCCTCCATACAAACAAGAACTGGTTCGGCAGCTTCAGATGTGTGAATCCACAGTCTCCGATTCATTTTAAGACCTGAAAGCATGGTGGCTTTTTCCAATTGGCTAGATTCATTGGCTGGATAGATCAGACAAAACCTTCCATTGGATTTCAATAGGTTCGAAGAAACCTCGAACAGATCAGCCAATGGCATCATAATCTGATGTCTCGACAGCGCTTTTTCACTTAACAGGCTCACTCTTCCTGAACCAGATTTGTAATATGGCGGATTGGATACTACCATGTCAAATATACCTGGCTTAAAAAACAGGTTTGCCTCTCGCAGATCCCCCCGGAGAATGAACACATTGGAAACCAAATCATTCAAAATCACTCCACGTTGAGCTCTGCCAACCAATCCCTCCTGAATTTCCAGACCCACCACTTTTACGGTCCGGTTCTTTATCGCCAGTCCAAAAGCAATTACTCCGCAACCTGTTCCAGCGTCTAGAATAAATTCTTCTTTTGATGGCTTGGCAAACCAGGTAAGAATAACCGCGTCTTCTGAAACTCTGTACCCTTTAGACGCCTGAATTACCCGTACCTTGTTTCGGAACAAACCATCCACAGTTTCTGATTTGTCACGCGACATAAGTTCTATTTATTCTATTGAAAATAACAACGCGACCGTTTGGGCAAAGACACTGGAACATAATCAGAAAACATTGAACACTAAGCCAGATGATATTTTTGGATAAAAGTAGGTTGATTTATGAGGCATTTTATAACCTAATTCAGCTGCTTTTTCCATTTGGTCTACTCTGGTAGGGTTCAGAATGAAGCTCACCTGAACTTCTCCCAGCACAGTCTTTGTTACGGCTTCTTCGATTGACGGTGTATATTCTATAACGTCTTCGGAATCCTCTACGGCCACTCCAAATCCATACCTTAAAATCAACTCCCGCAAAATAGTTACATCGAGATCGGTTAAAATCTCGGGAAGCCTGTTATCCAGGAATTGAGACTTTATTTGAGATTCTTTCATTTTTAGGAGACGAAACTTCTTTTCACCGTTGATCAGCATTCCAAAGTGGCCGCCGACTCGTGCAAATTCCTGTAACTTCAAAGATAACCATTTTGAGGCTATTTCAACGTCATTAATTTCATGATCTAATTCATAAATCTCGAAACATTCATCAATTCTTTTTAATAACAGGTCCTTATTGAAATTACTCAAGTTTTTGAGCATGCGGTGCGCCGCCAGAATGGTCAGCCCAGGATGAGTCATTGACGTGAGGTATGCCATTACATATTTGTGTGGCCCAGAGGTAATACCCGGGTTCTGAGATTCGACTTCCCTACAATACGCTAAAGCTGTTTCATAACGGTGATGCCCATCCGCTATAAGAAGACTTTTATTATGTAAAAAATCTATGATTTGCTGGATGGATTTTTCGTCGTATATGCTCCAGGTACGATGGGTCGTATCGTCAACATCCCTGGTTTCCTGCTCCGGCCTGGTAGCGAGAAGCTGGTGATAGATATTATATACCGTTTGGTCAGGATCATCGAACATGGCGTGAATAGGCGTAAGGTTGGCCCGGCAAGCTCTCAACAGTTCCAGTTGATCTCTCTTTGGCCCTGAATATGTTTTCTCATGGGGGAGAACCTTGCCAATCCCATAATCTTCCACCTTTACTAAACCGATTATTCCATCGATCCGTTTGACAGTTCCGTCTGGTTCTTTAAAATCCATCTGGTAAAGAGTAAAACAGGGTTTTGTTTTCCGGACAAGGACTTCGTCTCGCATCCATTGTTTCAGGATATCAGCAGCCCTTGTGTAGCGATTGTTTTCGGGGGTGTCGTCATCGAATTGTTTACCTAGGACTAATCGTATAACGTTGAATGGATGTGACTCATAAAATGAATCTTGTTGCTCTGGAGATATTACGTCGTAAGGTGGAGTAATAAGACTTTGTAAAACGTGCGAATAGCCAGGGCCGTAATGTACCGACTGGAAAGGCTTTACTTCGGCCATAAAAAGGTCCTCAATCAGTAATGGTATTTAAGTCCAAGATGTCGTATCGTTCGATTTTTCGCTATAAATTTTTTGGTTTTGAAAAATCGGCTCGAAAACATATCTTTTTAGAATAACATATTATTACTTCCAAGATCAAACGTGAGACAGCAAAAAAAGAGGCCTCTGTTTAATTAAGGCCTCTTCCAGTTCCTCTTCACTTAGAAAATTTATTTCTTGCTATCCTTAACTTCTTCAAAATCCGCGTCAACAACGTCTTCTTCTGATTTTGCCCCTGTTTGCGATCCGCCTCCACCAGCAGAACCCGCAAATCCAGCTCCCGCCCCTGCATCCGCTCCGCCTCCAGCGCCTGCCGAAGCTTGCTGATACATGGCTTCTGCGAGTTTGTGTGACGCTTGTTGCAATTCCTCCATAGAGGCCTTTATTTCGCCTGCGTCCGAACCTTCCATCGCCTTTTTAGTCTTGTCGATAGCGGATTCAATAGCGCTTTTTACCGAGGAATCAACCTTGTCACCGTATTCTTTCAAGGACTTTTCTGTCATGTAAATGGTTGAGTCCGCCTGGTTTCTTACATCGATGAGTTCCCGCTTCTTATGATCTTCTTCCGCATGAGCTTCCGCGTCTTTCACCATACGTTGAATTTCTTCTTCGGTCATTCCACTTGAAGCGGTTATCTTAATCGATTGTTCCTTGCCTGTTCCCAAGTCCTTCGCAGAAACATGCACTATCCCATTTGCATCTATGTCGAAAGTGACCTCAATCTGAGGCATACCTCGCGGCGCAGGTGGTATCCCAACGAGTTCAAAACGCCCAAGCGTTTTGTTATTGGCCGCCATTTCCCTTTCGCCCTGCAACACGTGTATAGACACTGAGGGTTGATTATCCGAGGCGGTAGAAAAGATCTGGCTCTTTCGCGTTGGTATCGTAGTATTCTTTTCGATCAGTCTTGTAAATACACCACCGAGGGTTTCAATTCCCAGAGACAATGGGGTAACATCCAGCAAAAGAACATCTTTAACGTCACCTTTCAGTACAGCTCCCTGAATCGCGGCTCCAATTGCCACAACTTCATCCGGATTTACACCTTTATGAGGCTCTTTGTTAAAAAGTTCTTTCACTTTCGCTTGCACTGCTGGCATTCTTGTCATGCCACCGACGAGAATTACCTCATCAATTTGATCAGGAGTTACACCTGCATCCTTCATGGCAAGCTTGCAAGGCCCCACGGTCCTCTCAATCAGATCCTGAACCAACAATTCAAGTTTCGATCTGGTGAGCTTCATGGTCAGATGTTTTGGTCCAGATGCGTCTGCAGTTATAAAAGGCAGATTAATATCGGTCTCCATCGCTGAACTCAATTCAATTTTCGCCTTCTCAGCTGCTTCTTTCAGGCGCTGCAGCGCCATCTTGTCGTTCCTTAAATCAATACCCTGATCTTTTTTGAACTCGGTTGCCAAATAATCCATCACTCGTTGGTCGAAGTCTTCGCCACCTAAATGGGTATCCCCATTAGTGGATTTTACCTCAAATACGCCGTCTCCGATTTCAAGGACAGAAATATCAAACGTGCCACCACCGAGGTCAAAGACTGCAACCTTTTCTTCTTTTTTCTTATCTAAGCCGTAGGCAAGAGACGCTGCAGTTGGCTCATTTATTATACGGAGAACATTTAAGCCTGCGATTCGGCCCGCATCTTTTGTAGCTTGTCTTTGGGAGTCATTGAAATAAGCCGGAACTGTTACTACGGCGTCTTTGACTTCTTCACCCAGATAATCTTCTGCGGTTTTCTTCATTTTTTGCAATATCATAGCCGAAACTTCAGCTGGCGTGTATTCGCGTCCTCTTACTTCTACGGCGGCGTCTCCATTCTTTCCACGCACAATCTTGTAAGGACATACCTTTATATCGTCTTGAACCTCTTTGGATTCATACTTGCGACCTATCAATCTCTTTATTGCAAATAAAGTGTTCTCTGGGTTCGTGATTGCCTGCCTTTTGGCCACCTGCCCTACCAGCCGCTCTCCGGAGTCGCTGAACGCTACCATGGAAGGAGTTGTACGCCCTCCTTCAGAGTTTGCTATAACTACGGGGTCACCACTTTCAAGGATCGCAACACACGAGTTCGTGGTTCCCAAATCTATTCCTATTACCTTGCCAGCCATTTTATCCTCCTCGCCGTTCTCAATTTTTCTGATATCTCAAGTTCTATTTTCCCCATGTCTTATTCCGCAACGGTTGACACTATAACTTTTGCCGGTCTCAGCAGTTTGTCTTTGTACATGTAGCCCCTTTCAAGTTGCTGGGTAACCGTGTTAGGAGCCACATTCTTGACAGGCTGCTGCGCAATTGCTTCGTGAACCTGTGGATCAAATGTTTTTCCTAGCGAATCTATTTGAGTACAACCGTATTTCTTCAATACTTCCCCAAACATTCCCAGAACCATTTTTACTCCATCAGTAACAGGGTCAGACTTGTCATTTTTTTCACCATGTGTCAGGGCCCTTTCGAGGTTATCGACAACAGGTAGCAATTCTTTTAGTATGTCTTCCTCCTTGTACTTCAGGAGCCTGGCCTTTTCATTAATTGAACGTTTCTTGAAATTTTCTAATTCTGCTACAGCTCGCAACCATCTGTCACGATTATCTTCACTCTCCTTGAGCGCTTTTTCTAGGGCATTTTCGGCACTCTTTTCGAGATCAATTTTCGAAGCCGACTCATCAGCTACTGGCGTTAATTGACTAGGTGTGTGTTCCTGAACCTCTCCAGAAACGTCGGCGTTCCGGCTATCACGTGTATCAGGGCCCTTTATATCTACCACATTTACCTCCCGGTTGATTTTCTTCAAACATATTAAAGCCAACCATATAATTCCATGGAGTCATAAAAGTATAGATCTGGAATTTGCCTTGAAGAATGCAACCGATTGATCAATTTCGTTTCATAGCATTTTTGAAAATCAAAATCTCGAAACCCTATAAAGGAATTCAAAAATGCTTTGTAAATTCATTTAAGAACTCAATCTGAGTGTTTCATTTGGGCGCCAGGCCTCACTTTGTCAAGTCGTTAGCGTAATAAAGTGATGCAATGCGCTGTAACACAGGTATATATGGGGCTTAAATGGTCTCATAAACCGCCTTTTACCTGAATTGGCTTAAAAAATATGGATGGAATGTTTCTTCAGAAATTGGTTTTTTGGGCTTTCAACTTGGCTCGATGAAATGACAACAGATTTTTTTTGACTCGGTACAGTTTTTCCGAGAGGGAGACTTTATAGATGTGAGGATTTGAAAATCTTTTGAATTCAGGTTCTAGCATACCAAGCTGTTCTCGGGCACGACCCCTGATTTGAGACAGTGGAGGGCAGCTATATACTTGGACACCTTTCAAAAAAACTGGAACCATTAACTCTGTAGCCCTAAAAGGGGGTCTATATACTTTTTTCATATAGTCGTACATTGGATGATGAGCCATCACCGGTCTGGAATGAGGGACAGATTCATCTACCTGCGTTAACAGATCGCCTATCATCCCATTCCCGCCATTGTAAAAACGAATTATTTTTTTGACTCCCGGATTAGTAACCTTGTTTGGGTTGTGCGAAATCTTTATTCTTGGAACCAGTTTCCCGTCCCCGTGGTCCACGGCCATCAGTTTGTATACGACTCCCAGAGCCGGGGTTTGATAAGAGGTCATCAGGCGGGTGCCTACGCACCAAATATCGATTTGAGCCCCTTGTTCCTTAAGGCTTTCAATCAACCATTCATCCAGATCGCTGCTCGCAAGAATTTTGGTTTCACCTAAATCGGCCTCATTTAGCATTTGCCTGGCAACTTTAGAATAGTAGGCCAGGTCGCCACTATCGATCCGTATACCAATTAGTCTTTTGCCGATTTGTTTTAGTTCGTGGCCAATTTGTATCGCGTTTCTGATTCCCTGCACGGTGTCGTAAGTATCTACCAGCAAAATGCAATTGTCAGGAAAAACATCTCTAAATCCTCGGAACGAATCTATCTCATTTTCAAAACTTTCGACCCAACTGTGGGCATGTGTCCCTCTTACTGGAATGCCAAATAATTTACCTGCCTTGACATTCGAACTCCCGTCACAGCCACCGATATAGGCAGCTCTGGCCCCGTACAGCGCAGCTTGAGTACCATGGGCGCGCCTTGTCCCGAAATCGATAACAGGGGCTCCTTTAGAAGCAATACACAGTCTGGCCGCCTTCGTGGCAATCAAAGTCTGATGGCCAATTAGAGCTAATAAAGTGGTTTCAAGGACCTGGGCTTCAGAGATCGGTCCCACGACTCGCAGTAATGGTTCGTGAGGAAAAACTACAGTGCCTTCCGGGACTGCCCATACATCGCCACTGAAACGAATACCGGAACGCAAAGCATCCAAAGCCTCTTTGGGGAAAATGCCTGTTTTAGACAAATATTCAATGTCGTCAGGGTATATGGCTAAATTGTTAATGTAATTAATTGCGCTCTCTAGACCGGCAAAAACGCAAAAGCCTCCATTATCAGGATTTTGTCTATAGTATAAGTCAAAGCAAGCCAGTCGATTCCCACGTCCTAGAGCCCTGTACCCGGCAGACATTGTTAATTCATAAAGATCAGTATCAAGTGTGAGGTTGTCCCTTCTCAAACAATCTAGCAGACTATCTGTTTGTGGACTTATAATGGTTTCCCCTGTATCATCATTAACAATTTCCAAAGCTTTGAGCGGGGTTTTCGAATTTTTATCACGTATTGAAATTTTCATGGGTTTGTTCTGTCTTCCTTTAAACAAACATTGCTGACAAAGATTCTTCAAATGGCTTCCTGGCTACTCCTTTTTCAGTCACTATGCCTGCAATCAGTTCATTAGGCGTGACATCGAAAGCGATGTTCCTTGCCGAGACGCCTTCTGGAGCAATCAAAGTTCCTCCAATGTGCGTAACTTCGGTTGGGTCACGCTCTTCAATAGGAATGAGTTCGCCGGATTTCAGTTTCATATCTACTGTCGATAGAGGGGCCGCCACATAAAATGGTATTTTGTGACGATGAGCCAACACGGCGACAGAATATGTTCCAATTTTATTGGCTGTGTCACCGTTTGCCGCGATTCTATCTGCTCCGACAATCACTTTGTTGATTTCACCTGCTTTCATTATCGCCCCTGCCATATTGTCAGTGATCAGTGTTACTGGTATGCCTAGCTTCATCAATTCCCATGCGGTTATTCGAGACCCCTGGTTCAGGGGCCTGGTTTCATCTGCCAGCACCCTGATTTTCCGACCTGCTTCAAAAGCGGCGCGGATGACTCCTAAAGCTGTGCCATAACCCGCAGTGGCAAGTCCTCCAGCATTGCAATGTGTTAAAATTACATCTCCATCACTAAAAAGATCTCTTCCTGATAGACCGATACGCTCACAAAGGAGTCGGTCCTCAGATTCAATCAGAATAGCTTCCTGAATCAGCGCTGACTGAACTTCGCGAATTCCCTTTTGGCAGTTTGTTTCAAAAATGAGTTTCATTCGATCAATTGCCCAGAAGAGGTTAACCGCTGTGGGGCGCGTTGAAGCAATTTGAGAACTGGTAGACTCAAAATAGCTTCGTGTCGCCTCCTTGTCAGTCGTAGAAAGTTTAAGCATCCCCAAAGCAATTCCCATCGCTGCGGCGACTCCTATAGCAGGCGCGCCACGAACAGCAAGTCGCCTAATTGCGTCACACAGTTCACTAACCTCATGTATACTGATGTACGTTTCTTCCCGGGGAAGCAATGTTTGATCTAGTAGTCTTATATGATCACCTTTCCACTCAATTGTTCTGAACGGGTCTTTCACTAAATTCCTCCATTAAAGGTCTAAAAATTGAATTATACAATTGATTGTCTGACGTGTCACTTCTCAAAAATGGCAAATGGTTATTTTAGAGTTGAAAAATGTTTACAATATTTTAATATCAATTTTAATTATTTAAACAACTATAATAATAAATTAGTTGCAGTAATAGGTTAAACGTGCTATAGACGCATTAAAAAACAAGAGGTGACAGAATGAGCCTCAGATTTATAGCGCTACTATTGTTTGCTTTTATTCTTATGGCCTTTCCTAATACGAGTACTGTCTATTCTGACAGTAGTATGGCCCTTAATGTTTGTCAGGAGCTAATAAATAATGCTCGATCTTACGAATCACGCGCTACGTGGCACACTCAGGTAGCCCAAGGGCTCAAGCAGCAAATTGAGAATATGTCCAAACAGCCTCAAACTGCTGGTGTACTCCAAACAATAGACACGCTTTTTCAGCAATATGACCAGAATCGTCAGTTAGCTTCCCAGATGACGCAGCTATATAAACAATATTCTGATCAGGCGCAGCAATGTATGAAATCACTTAATTGATTGCCGACCGCCTCAGAATTCTACATTGCGCCTCGAGGACTTAGCCAATCGAGGCGCAATACATGTAATTCCTCCCTAAATAATCTGCATCCGTATTCCCGATTTTTGCTAGCCTGAAGCAGGCGCCATCTTATCCTACTTTCTTTTACCTTAATCACGGCATCCTTGTTTACAAGTACTCAATCTTTGGGTATTTTGTCGACAAAAAAGGGTAAAAGGATCACTTCAATACATGTCGGAAAGCTGGACTAAAGTTGAAATCATTACATGGAAACAAGCTGAGGATTCCATCACTGGTTTTATTTCGGAAACTATAAACAGGGGGTTCCATATAGAGGATTTAAACCCCGACATAGTGAAGATTTTATTGTATCTCAAGGATGAAGAATGGGTTTCATTCAAATCAGAGGTTCAAACTTTCTTAGGTGGCCTCAACAGGTTTTTCCCGGATATTCCACTCCCTGAAGTGACAGTTAGCAAACTAAAATATGAAAATTGGGCTACAGCCTGGAAAGATAATTTCAAACCGGTAAAAATCGGTTCAAGATTAATTATAGCCCCTCCATGGGATATACCCAAGGATCCTGGTAATCGAATTCCAGTTATTATTGAGCCTGCTGAAGCTTTTGGGACCGGGACACATGAAACAACTCAGGGCTGTTTGAGTCTTATGGAACTCGCGCTGGCAAATGTTGTCTCTCAATCGAAAGGCACAAGCTTGCTTGATATTGGTTGCGGGTCAGGAATTATTTCCATAGCTGCTATTAAGTTGGGAGCATACCCTGTGTTGGCAATAGATAATGATCCAGTAGCAGTCGCATCGGCAAAGAAGAACCTCCAACTGAATGATTTGGAAGGAGTTGTTGAAATTAGGGTAGAGGAACTTCATTCGATTACGGATTCAGCCGACATGGTAATAGCGAATCTCGACTTTGTCACACTGACTGGAAATCTTGAGACATTTGCAAAAATATTTCGAGAATGCCTAATCGTTTCGGGGGTCATAAAACCAAAATGGGGGTCCCTTATTCAGAGCTTCCAAAATTCAGGTTTGAGGGTTGTCAACCAAATCATTGGCAAGGAATGGGGAGCGGGCTTATTTGTCCGTGAGTCATGAAACCTAAAATTATAATTTTAGCCGGACCTACGGCGTCGGGGAAAACTGGGGTTGCCTTGGAATTAGCGCGCAGATTTAGAGCTGCCATAGTTTCAGCGGATTCAATTCAAATTTATAGATTTATGGATATTGGGTCTGCCAAGCCTTCTATTGAGGAGCGTCAGCATGTCCCTCATTATATGATAGATATAAAATACCCTGATGAAGATTTTTCTGCTGGCGACTACGTTAAGGAAGCCAGGTCCATTATAGGGAAAATTGTTGAAAAATCTATGGTTTCGCTTGTAGTTGGCGGCACGGGTTTGTATATTAGATTATTAAGAGGTGGAATAGCTGATTTGCCCAAGGCTGATCTTGAGCTAAGGTCAAGGTTGTTAGAAGTTTATAAAAAAGAAGGAATTGAGGCTTTAACTGCTAGACTTCAAATTGTTGATCCATGTGCCGCTAAAAGCATAGGATCTAGCAATCTTGTTAGGATTTTAAGAGCCCTGGAAGTTTTCGAGTTGACTGGGAAACCGATGTCAGAATTTCACAATGAGCACGCTTTAAGGGATTGTCCATACAATACCCTGTTTTTGGGACTTAATCCCGATCGTGAAAAACTTTATCAAGCAATTGATGATAGAGTAGACAGCATGATAGCGAGTGGTTTATTAGATGAGGTAAGACATTTGTATAACCGAGGTTATGGTCCAGAATTAAAACCGTTGCAGTCAATTGGTTACAGACACGCCGGTAAAGTTCTAAGCGGTCAGATGACATTATTGGACGCCACGGAGCTTATGAAAAAGGACACTCGCCATTATGCAAAGAGGCAGTTAACGTGGTTTAGATCTGAGCCCGATTTAAGATGGTTTGATCCTCAGGAAATCTCGACTATCGGGGTTGAGGTTGACAATTTTCTCGAACATTAATTTGCGGTTCGAGATTTTCCCTAACGAGTGCATGATTTTTCCAAAATGAAATCTGTCATTCGCGGGATTATTATTAGGGGGCGCTGAAATGCCAAAGACTCATTTTAACATTCAAGATCAATTTTTGAACCAGGTTCGCAAGGCTCGAATCGAAATCGAGGCAGTTTTGACGTCCGGCAATTCTATAAAAGGTTTTGTCCGGAGTATCGACAGCTTTTGCATCATTCTTGAGGATTCAGAGGATACTTATCTGGTTTACAAGCACGCTCTTTCTCTTATAAAACCAGCAGAACGGGGGGTTAAGATACCCGGACTAGTTTGACCTCCACATATTTGGCTTTGCTGTATGCGCGCGAACCATTTTTAGGTAACATCGCGTGCAAAACAAAACTAGTTTCCGAAGACTTTGATCAACCTGAGGCCTATGTCTCTAGGTCTATGCCAACAGGGCAATGGTCTGAACCTTCGACGTCGGTAAGTATAAAAGCTCTTTTGACGTGCTTTTCAAGATTACTAGTCACAAAAACGTAATCAATACGCCACCCGATGTTTCTGCTCCTGGCCCTACTCTTCAAATCCCACCAACTGTACTGGATCAGGTCTCCGTTCAAACTTCTGAATGTGTCTACGAAGCCACTAGCTATGGCTTTATCGATCCATTCACGCTCTATGGACAAAAAGCCCGACACTTTCGAGTTTTCTTTGGGGCGGGCCAGGTCTATTTCCTGATGAGCAGTATTTACATCGCCAACGAAAATTATGTTGCGGTTTTGTTCACGTAACTTTTCGACATAACTAAGAAAGCTTTCGTAAAAATCCAGCTTGAACTTGAGACGTTCCTGTCCCATTTTACCGTTTGGAAAATAAACATTAATTAATACGAAGCTATCAAAATCAAGCTGAAGGAATCTGCCTTCTTGATCAAATTCGAGTGGCCCACCCATCCCATTTTTTAAAGCAACAGGGGGCTTTTTGGTATAAACCGCTACTCCACTATAACCTTTACGTACTGCGCTATTCCAGTAGGAATTATAACCATCTGGATTTTTCAGTTCATCGGGTAACTGTTCCGGTAAAGCCTTGGTCTCCTGGATGCACAAGACATCAGGTTGTTCCTGATCGAGCCAATTTAGAAATCCTTTTTTATACACTGCGCGAATGCCGTTTACATTCCAGCTCAAGATCCGAATTATTTTAGACATAGAAAGGGATCCTTAAATTGGTATGAAGAAGAAACCCGGCTTGAGATTGCCGGGATAAATGCGGATTTGATGGTGCCGAAGGCCGGACTCGAACCGGCACGAGCTCTCGCCCGCCACCCCCTCAAGATGGTGTGTCTACCAAGTTCCACCACTTCGGCTTGAAGTCAGTATATTGATCAAGAGAGATAAGGTCAAGAGTAAAAAAAACTTTGCACTGACCTAAAACGAGCCTTGCCCTGGACAATAAGTTTGCATTAATGCCGCCACAAAAAACTAATTATTTTAAATAAAAAGAAAGAATATTTCAAGTTAAAAATCACTTGACATCTAAACTATAACTTTATAATCTTCTTTTAAGGCATACCAGTTTTAGTTTTGTTGGTGAACATGCGGATTCAGTTTTTACATCTTTTGATTAGGGTTCAACTATCAATGCCGTCATCCGAACCAGGTATGCATCTTATATCTCAACATAGCTATAGCGCTTTTTAATTTACATAGTTCAGTTGAGGATAGCGCACGGTGGAGAGGCTCTTTGCATCAACCAGTCCTAATAAAAGAAATTTTAGAAATGCTCGCACCCCGTTCAAGTGGATTGTACCTGGACGGGTGTTTGGGAGCGGGTGGTTATGCTGAGGCCATCCTCGAGGTATCGGGCCCGAATGGACAATTACTTGGCTTTGATGTCGATAACGAATCCATAGAGCGTGCCGAGCGCAGATTAAAAATCTTTGGAGAACGTTTCAGATGTTGGCATGCCGGATACCACGAATCGGTTTCTATTCTGGAATCTGCCGGTATTGTTAAGGTCGACGGCATAATTATTGATCTGGGCTTAAGTTCGGATCAGCTTGAAGACCAACAAAGAGGTTTTAGTTTCAAATTCCAGGGTCCTTTGGACATGAGATTTGACAGAAGCCAGGGTAAATCTGCGTTGGACCTTTTGCACGAACTCTCCGAAACAAAACTTGGAGAGATAATTTCCAATTATGGTGAAGAACCTCGAGCCATCAAAATCGCTCATAATTTAAAACAGGCTATCAAAAACGGCTCCTTGGAAAATACAGAACAACTTTGTGAAGTAATTGTGAGAAGTGTGGGTCGAAAACGAGGCAAGATCCATCCGGCCACAAGAGTTTTTCAAGCCCTCAGAATAGCGGTAAACGACGAACTGAATAACCTGAAAAAAGGCTTAGAGGAATTGCCTCAATTCCTAAACACGAACGGCAGATTATGTATCGTTTCCTATCATTCCTTGGAAGACAGACTTGTCAAAACGACTTTTAAGGAGATGAGCCGAAATTCGTACAGATGGCGTATCGTGACCCCTAGGCCGGTACGACCGTCTCTCGAAGAGACACGAAGTAATCCTCGGTCGAGATCAGCGAAGCTGAGAGTAATCGAGTCGTTGTAGAATTGTGAGAAATGCGGGTCACTCAATGGAAGAAACTGGAAACCGGATCAACCACAGAGGGTGGTCCAAAAAGCAAACAGACCGAGTCTTCGGATGAAAAAACCATTTTTCATCCGTTACTTGGAATGTTGCCATACGGTTTGACTGTATTGCTGCTTATCCTACTTTTGGTAGGTTTCTTTAATGTATGGACAAGAATGGGACTAGTGCAACTAGGTTATAAAATATCCAAGCTGGAAACCAAAAACAAGGAACTCAAAAGTCGAGTAAGAGAGCTTAGCCTGGAGTTGGCGTCATTGGAATCACCGGCTGAAATTGAGAAAAGAGCCACGAAACAAGGGTTGAAGATGCCATTGGTAGGCAGGATCGTAAATGTTCCGTAAGCACAACATAAACTGGACAGTTGTTAGAATAATTGCTGTAGGCTCCATGTTTGCTATGGCCGCTATTGTTTTGACAGCCCGCGCCTATCGTCTCCAGGTCATCGATTCTCAAGTTTTAAAGAAAAGAGCAGAGAAACAGCGATCAATGAATATCAATCTCGAATCTAGGAGAGGCTTTATTTTTGATCGCTCCGGAGAACAGTTAGCTGCAAGTCTGGAAGTCGATTCTGTTTATGCTCGGCCTAGAAAGATATCAAGCGATAAGGCAAGGGGTCAAGTCGCTGAAAATTTGTCAAAAATATTGGACATGGACAAAAATAATATCGAGAAAAAACTGGAAGAAGAGAAGCCTTTTGTCTGGATTAAA